>JBJTQD010000886.1:0-9640 GCA_046075445.1 Planctomycetota bacterium | reverse complement strand
AAGAGCGATTTGGAGACATGAGGGTTTCCGAATGGGGTCGCGCGAACGGCAGGGAGATGTGGCGGGAGAGTAGGAAAGCGCGTTCGAATCGTCCAGAGCAGCTAGGCTTGGTCGCCGTGGAGCGGCGGGTTGATTGAGGTTGGAGCGGTTTTTAAGAGCTGAATCGCGGGCTGAAGGCTGTCTGGCCGTTGGCCAGAAGAGCCCGGTACTGGGGTGGAAGCTGCGTCGAGATCGCGGCAGGAGCGGGCTGGCATTGCAATTCGACGCTGGAGCAAAACATTTCGGTCCCTCAAACACAAAGAACTGAGCGGCACGGCGGTAGCTGCCGGTCGAACCCTCAAACACGCTCTGCCAATTCGCGCCGCACCGAGGCAGGGAGGGGGAGAGATCAATGCTCGGCCGCTTAATCGGGGGCTGGCGCGAGGGACCGGCGGAGCAGGAGCGAAAAAAACGCCTTGGGGTGGCACGTCACCGAGGCTTTGCGAAGCGATTTGGCTGCAGCACCCCGGGTTAACGGCCAACCTCCATCAAAAAAAACGTCGAACCGACCGAGCCGAGGCGGCATCGGCCGGTTCGACCTCGCTGGTAATGTTTGTTTTCGGTACGTAGGGTTGCGCTCGCAGAGCCTCGCTGACCCCACGCTAGGATAAAGCGCCCTGTCGGGGCGAAGAGCCGTGTACCGATGGCGAGGCAAGCTTTTGTGGTGCTGTCCCTAACCATCAAATTGGCCACCACCCGACCTCGCGTCGGTGGAGCCATGACTAGCCAGCTACAGGCCCCGTCGTTTCGGTCCGCAACCGCGTTGCCGAACCGGGGGCTAACGCGAAGCCCGGCTGACGAAAAATATAAGTCATTAAAGTAGAACCGCCCGTAGCTTTTTCTTCCCGACGGGATGACAGACACTAGCCGGGAGTTGAGGAGCGCCAGCCACGATACCCCCGGATCCGAACGCGAAGCGATTCAGCATCCCGGAGGGCCGCCCTCCGAGATGAAGAAGCGACATCCAAATCAAAGCGGGGCTGAATAAACGCATCGCGTGGCGACCGCCGCCTCCGGCGGCGGAAAGAAGGGGATTTGGGGGGAACCTTTACGTAGAGTTGCGCTCGCAGAGCCTCGCTTACCCCACGCTAAGATAAAGCGCCCTGGCGGAGCGAAGATCCGTGTACGGGTGGTGCGCAAAAACGAACTGCACCACGCCCTTCACAGAGCCTCAGGGACGAACCCCCGGAGAAAACGGCTTGCTTTGCTTTACTGTTTTCTTGACCCGCCTCTTTAGATTCGCGACAATTCCCACAGGGAAGTGTCCCAAACTCATTGCGTGATCGTTCGTCGTCCAAGGCGTTCGTTCTCAACTGACTCGACACTCTCTTGGTTGATACGTTTTTCCGCTCGGAGCGGACTGAGCCGATTGACCAACAAAAACCTCACAACCACGCATCGGAGAAGCTTCTCATGAATCTGAATCGCCGCCAACTCATTGGTTCTGCCGCAGCCGGATGCTGCTCGCTCCCGGTTCTCGCCAACGAGGCTTCTGCCGATGCATCGCTCAATTCGCCCTGCACGACCAACGCGACCCACGTCGTTTTGCTGGGTGACTCGGTATTCGACAATCAGCGATACGTCAGAACTGGCGAGTCGGTAGTTGAGCTAGTTCGTCAGGAAATTCCCGCTACGGCTCAAGTCACGCTACTGGCCACTGACGGCCACACAACCCGCGATATTTCGGCTCAACTGAAGAAGCTTCCCAGCGATGCAACACATCTTGTGATGAGCATCGGCGGGAACGATGCGCTCGGTCACAGCGGCATTCTCAACCGACCTGCCGCTCAGTCGAGCGAAGTCTTCCTCGCCTTGGCCGAGATTCGCCAGTCGTTCGAGCGAGATTACTCGCGGATGCTCGACCAAGTAGCCGCATTGAACAAGCCGCTGGTCCTCTGCACCATTTATGATCCCCGTTTCGAGGACCAAGCTCAGCAAAAAATGTGCGTCGCCGCTCTCGGCGTCTTCAACGACATGATTACTCGAGCCGCAGCGACGCGAGGCTTGCCGCTGGTCGACTTGCGGGTGATTTTCTCCCAGCCAACCGATTACGCTAATCCGATCGAACCATCCGCCGAAGGCGGGTCCAAACTTGCCAAAGCAATTTCCAAGGCCGTATTCAACCACGCCTTCGAACAACGAACGGCCGTGTTGTACGTCTAAGGCAGTCGGAAACCGCGGCAGTGCAGAGAAGCGTGCCCCGCGACTAAAACAAAGCTCTCTGCACCGGCGAGCTCGATTTCACGCTCGGTGACAATCGGTTCAAGACGCGGCCCGCCGCGGCGGCTCCGCTGAGAAACGCCCCCTCCACACCGACTCCGCCCGTCCAATCGCCACAAGCAAGCACTCGATCCTCACAGGCCGAGAGACATCGCTGCTTGCTCGGCTGAATCGTCGTCGCATATTTCCAGCGATGAGCGATCAGCTGGTCAGCGTTCGGTAACTTCCGCCCCAACACTTCGGCAAATTCAGCAAACATCGCAGCACCGACTTCCTCCGGGGAGGAGTCCCAGTGAGCAGACGTCCAATCAGAACCGGCATGCAGCACAAGCTGCTCCCCAGCAAACTTGCGACCGGGCTTGGTTTGATTTCGCACGGCCAGTTCCAGCCAACCCTCTCCGATCTCAGCGATCTGCCAAGCAACGTCCAGCGACTGGGCAAGCGAGATCATTGCCACCCAGTTCAGCTTCATCCGCACCTCACTCGCACTCCGTGCAAGCTCTGGAAACTGAGCGAGCAGTTCAGCCGTTTGCTCCGCGGGCGCTGTGCAAATCACGAAATCAAAAACGCCGAGATCATTTCCGTTTTCATCGGCCAATTTGAATTCCGATTCATCCGCTTTCAAGCTTTGCACGCGAACTTGCTTTTGAATTGTCAGGCCGCTGGAGAGATGTTTGCAAATTGAGTTCATCTGCGGCATCGCCACGTAGCAGTCTTGCCAGATATCGGTTGGCTTGGTTTGTCCCTCCGCAAGCCGCACCGAATGCTGCAGCGTGGTTGGCCAGCGGGCGACGAGTCCTTGAGCTTCCCATGCGTTGAGGTAACGGCGGAATCGCTCGTCACCAGCCGAGAAGCAGGGCGCGCCGTGGTCAAAGCTGCCGAACGCCTCAGTGTGCCGCGTCGCCATTCGCCCTCCTACCCCGCGGCTCTTTTCAAAGATGGTCACGGGGATGGAATGGTCTTGCAAAGTGCGAGCCGCGACTAGTCCGGCGACTCCCGCACCAATCACGGCGACCCTCGGTACCGGACTGAATCTCGGCGCGATCACCTTGGCCAGGTATTTCGCTGGGTCGAGCCGCCTGGCATGCTCGGCCGTCGGGCGGGGACGAACTGTGCCTAGTACTCGCTGCTCGGGCTCGAACGGTCGATCGAACTGTCCCAGGCACCAGAGCAGTCCGCCGTAAGAAGCCGGGTCCCGGCCGTCGAGTGCATAGCGGTGGTTAAGGTCGACTAGCAGACGCAAGGCTTCGGCAGGTGAACGCGTCCAATTGAGCAGCGCCTTTCCCCAATTCATCCGCACGTTGTTGTGCAGTTCGCCTTGAATGAGGAGCGAGCGCTGGGCTGCGTCCCAAAGTTCATCGCCCGTTACTCCGCGCGCGAGAGTTTCCCAATCGTAAACCGCCGGGCGAGGGTCGCTGCGATGCTTCTCCAATGTGGCCAGCGCCCAATCGGGGAGTGCGCTCGTTTGGTCGTGGTCCTCCCGGTGAAAGCAGAAGCAGTAAGCAAGTTCGCGCCAGATCAGCAACTCGTCCAGGAATTTCTCGCTCCCTTCCGACCGCTGCTCGTCGGCTTCGCGCGCGATTCGCAGCGGAGAGACCATTCCGTAATGAAGGTAAGCAGACATGCGGCTGACACCATCAATCAACGCATCATTTCGTTTGCGTTCGTAGGTCCGAAGTCCACGGGCTTTAAATGTGTCCCAGCGATCGTATCCGGCCTTCGATCCGCCCGGGGTATCCCAGACTGGGGCGACAAGATGATCGATTTCGCAATCGGCAATCAGTTCAGCGAGGTCAGCCATTCGGAGGTCGAGGGACTCCAGTTCGAACTGGCGTTGAAGAAGTTCGGGAGCGAGTGGCCTCACGGATAACTGCAACTCGGGCCAAGATCGAGCGAGCCGGACCTTGCGCAGCTTTGAGGTTGCCGAGCGGTACTCAAACGCGCGGGTGTACTCGCGTGGGGTGAGCAACATTGGGACGACACACGCGGTATCGACACAGGCGATGGGAGTCGAAATCTGCCCAGAAAGTCGTTTGAGAAATTTCCGCGGGGGATCGACCGGCATCTCTTCGGTGACGACGACGGCCGCGGCGCGAGACAAATTTACTAGATGCGGACGACGGTCGCCGGGGCGAGCCAAGTGAAAGGCGTAGGTCAGGTTTTGTTCGGCGAGTTCCTGCTGGACATCTCGGGCCCCTTCGAGGATGAAGCGGTGATGTCGGTCCGAGGCGTATTCGTATCTCTCGTCCAGCCCATGGTAAATCAGTAGCGGGAGGTCGAGCATAGCGGCCCAGACTTTGGCCACGTCGAGGGCTGGGTTTTCATGGCCCCGAACCGCCGTCCGCATCCAGTAGAGAACAAAGTGCTCGCTTGAGCCGGTCGCTGTCGCAGGCTCACAGTTCAGGCGGGTTCGCTCCTGAAGATGCTCGGGAAGTTGTTGAAAGAGTTCGCCGAGGTTCATGAGCGAGGCTTTGGGGCTGGGAGGACGAAGGGCTTGAGGGGCTTATGAATGGGCGATGTAGGCGAATTCAGTTCGGGCAAACCTGAGGAAACACTGGGGTTTGGGCAGGTTAAGCTTGGCCTGTCCGTCCGGTTAACGAGACGGCCTCCCAATTCTCGCGGAGAATTGTGAGGTGGCCCATATTATCCTTCTGATAACTGCAGTCCTCATGGCTAAATTCACGTCGCAGGAAGTCGAACTGGCTCGCAAACTGAAAGGACTTGGGCTCGCTTGGACGCCTCAAGTCAGTCACTACGTCTGGGACGAGACGGGGATTATTAACTGCCCGAGCCCATTTCACGACATGGTTTACTACATCCTCGACCTAAAGCACTTCCTTCGCCGAGCGGGGACAATCGAGCGACTTCAGGATGAGCTCTGTTGGCTTCCTTCTTGGGAACAAGCCCGGGAGTTGCTGCGAGAGCATGGCGTCTCCGATGAAGCTGTTGCTCGGCGCCTGGATGAACGGCAAGCTTTGCTCAAGGGCGAAGAGCGGCTCTGTCTTTATCAGTTACTTGAGGAAGCGTTGGTCGCGGGAAAGCAACTGGCCGAGGCCGCGGGCTCTGTTTCGTAGTGAGACGCCTTTTGAGGCGGAGCGAACAAATGAAAAGCAAGAGCCATTTGCCTGAACGGACCTGCAAGGCCTGTCAAAAAAGTTTTAGCTGGCGGAAGAAATGGGAACGCGATTGGGACCGCGTTCTGTATTGCAGCGAGCGATGTCGCCGGAACAGTAAAGCAGCGGAGAAAAAAGCGTGAGCGTTGGAAACATTGTGATTGCCGGTGGGAGCAAGGGGATTGGCTTGGAGCTAGTGAAACTCCTCGAGCCGCGAGCCGAGCGAATTGACGTTTGGTCGCGGACGGCCGGAGAGTTGCCTGCCAGCGCGAAGGTGCGGCATGCGTTGTGTGACTTTGCTGATCCGAATGCCACACTGCCGGAGTTGCCTGAAGAGATTCAGGGCGCCGTTTACTGCCCGGGCACGATTAACCTGCGTTCGTTTCGGAGCCTCCAGGTTGCCGACTTCCGCCAAGACTTGGAGGTGAATCTGATCGGCGCGATTCGCTTTCTTCAGGCTTGCCAGCCACGACTTAAGGGACGCGATGGTGCGCCCGCCAGCGTCGTTCTGTTCAGCACCGTGGCGGTAGGGCAGGGGATGCCGATGCACGCCTCCGTCGCTGCGTCGAAGGGAGCGATCGAAGGGCTGATGCGTTCGCTGGCCGCCGAGTGGGCTCCAAAGATTCGCGTCAACGCGATCGCCCCGGCTCTGACCGATACGCCTTTGGCGAGTCGTTTGCTTTCGACCCCGGAAAAGCGCGAAGCGATGGCTGCGAGGTATCCGCTGAAGCGGATCGGGACCGCGGAGGAGTTGGCTCACGCGGCGATGTTCTTGGTATCAAGCGAGAGCAATTGGGTGACGGGGCAAGTGCTGGGCGTAGACGGTGGAATGTCGAGCTGCCGGGTTTAGCGCAGGCTTGGAAGAAGCGGCGAGGCATGCGGCTCCTAACGGTCGCTTCGATCCGCTCGGCAGCATCATATCGGCTGCGAAATATCGAGGTGCGGGGCGCCGGTCTCCCGACCACCCGTGAGAACCTTGTATCGTCAGGCGGAATCTGCCGCTACTTTGTTTTCACTCACCTGCAAAATCCTCTCAACCGAACGCCAAAAGCCGCTGCGGTTAAACCGGGCTGTTTTTTCTCGGTTCCTACTGAATGCACCAATCAGAAACTGTCATTCTCGTTCATGGACTTTGCGGAAGCCGCCTCGACATGTGGCCGCTTGCTCGGCGACTTGCTCGTGAGGGGTACCGCGTTTTGAACTGGGGTTACCTCAGCCTTCTGGGGCGAATTGAAGAGTATGCCGAGCGGTTGTCCAGCGTGCTGCTGGACGCGGAGGCTTCGACTGAGCGATTCCATTTGGTCACGCACAGCATGGGCGGGATCATTGCGAGGAAGGTGCTGCTGGAGCATGAATTCCGGCGACTCAGCCGCTTTGTG
The DNA here is from genome assembly GCA_046075445.1 of Planctomycetota bacterium. Taxonomy (GTDB): domain Bacteria; phylum Planctomycetota; class Planctomycetia; order Pirellulales; family Pirellulaceae; genus BJ22. The sequence continues at coordinate 2,889 of JBJTQD010000886.1, read as the reverse complement.
ATGCTGGCTCCGCCGAATCAGGGCTCTTTTGTGGCCCGGCACCTTTCGCCTTATTTGAATTGGCTCGCTCCGACGCTGGGTGAACTGTCCGACTCGCCCGAGAGTTATGTGAATCGTCTGGGCAACCCGCTACTACAACGCAACGTCGAACTGGGCATCATCGAGGCTTCGAAGGACCGAGTGATTGCCCCCGGTAAAGTGTTGCTCGAGGGATATTCGGATTTGGCTCGAGTTGACGGGCATCATGGGATTCTTTCCTGGTATCCGCAGACGATGCAGTTGGTTTGCAATTTTCTGCAGTGTGGTCGGTTTGAGTTGGGGCACCGCAGCGTGATTGGTGGGACGGATGGGACCTTTGGGAGTCCTGGGACTGATTTAAGAAGCAGTTCGCGGCACGGTTTTTAACTCGGCACTCCGCACTCCGCATTCCGCATTCCGTCTCACTCAACAAAAAAAGAGGTGGTCGAAGTTTCCCTCGACCACCTCTTCGTATTATTCAGACCAGATTCGCTTCCCTTGTGGGAAAGTCAGTTATCTGGGCTTAGTTGCATCCGCATCCAGCGTGAGCAGCCGCACCCGAGTCGCAACCGGCATTGCAGCCGTTGCCACAACCGGAATCGCAGCAGCCGCCACCGAAACTGCCGAAGCCGCCGCCGAAACCACCGCAGCAGGAGAACAGGCCGCGAACTCGAGACAGCAGGCCGCGAACGCGACCAGCAACTCGTTGTCCGATGCCAGGACCGCCACAGCAGCCGTCGCCGCAAGCACATGGGTCACAGTCGCCGCAGCAAGGAGCGCAGCAGACGGTTACCGGAACTTGCTCTTCGACGCAGCGAGGAACGCAAACGGTGCAAGTGTAAGGAACTTGTGAGCAAACTCGCTTGCAGCACTTTACGGTCCGCATTTCCGTCACTTGACGGCAGACGCAGTAAGGAACTTGGCAAGTCCGAGTTTCGCATTCCCAACGAACGGTGCAGCAAGGAACCTGCTTGGTGCAGGTTTCGCAAACCCAGCGGGTAACGCAGCGGTTTACTTGCTTGGTGCGGTTTTCGCAAACCCAACGAGTCACGCAGTAGTTGATCGTCTTTGGTTCGCAAACCCAGTTGGTAACGCAGTAGTTAACAGTCTTGGTGCAAGGTTCGCAGACGCAGCGAGTCACGCAAACAGGAACTTGCTCGCAAACCGTTTCGCAACGGTACTTGGTGCAAGTAACTTGGCGTTCTTCGCAAGTCGGGACCCATACCTTGCGGCATACAGTCCGGTCAGGAGTCTGGCAGCAAACTCGGTCGAAGTGACCGCAGCAGTGAGTCCGGCAACCAGTGCACGGGTCAAAGCTGAAGCTGCCCCGGTGCCATACCAGCTTGCTGTAGCTGCGGCCCGGAATGACTTCTTGTCGGGATTCCCAATGACCGCCGCGGACCATCACCGTCTTGGTTTCGGTGTAAGGAACGCGAATGGTCTTGGAAACGTTGCGCATCTGAGTCTCAGTGACTCGGCGGCGAACGTTGTACGTCACTTCCCGGCTTTGCATTTCGCGAACCGGCTTGCGGACGTTGATGGTCTTGGTCTGCATTTCCTTAACAGGAACGCGGACGGTGTAGTTCACGGTGTCGGTAACCGTTTCGCGAACTGGACGACGAACCGTGTAGTTCACGGTCTTGTAGGTCGTCTCACGAACTGGCCGACGGACAGTGTATTCCTGAGTGCGGTAAGCAGTCTCACGAATCGTGCGGGTTACAGGAACCTGCTTTTCTTCAGAGACGGTCGACCAGACGTTGCGAGTCCGGGTGACTTCTTGCTTTTCCCAAACAATCCGGCGCTGAGTCCGCATAACGGTGTAGCTGCCATTGGCATCACCGGCGGAAGCTCCCCCAGCGGCACCAACAGCACTGTAGCTGGCGCCACCACAACATTGGGCCCAGCTGAAGCTGGCCGACATCGCTGCAACCATGGCTGCAGCAGCCAGCAGACTTCGTACGATCTTCATTTCACTTCTCCCAAAAAATATCTGACGTTTCCAACCATGAGGCGGCATCTGGTCTGGCGATTCCTATCGCCTTGCCGAATCCAAGATTCCCAGCCATCGTCGCAACGCGCCCCGTTCAACTTCCTGATTCCGCGAGCCGTCCGTTGGTCCAAAGGTAGGCCTGACCTCTGACGAGATCAGACGCGAGTCTTGGCCCTCTTGCGTTGTGAGGATCGGCTGATAGGGGAAGATAGGTTAAACAGAGAGAACTTAAGGAATAAAAAAGAAGAAAATGTCAGGTAGACCGTAACGTTTATGCCGACCGCGCCGGCACATTCGGTCAAAATAACCAACCGCCCCCAACGCCCGGATACAAAACCTGCCCAGCCCGCAGAGTCCCGCGGGAATCCTGACCGATTTGCCAGCCGAATCGCTGCAGATTGCCCCGAACCGAAAGAAAGAGCGAACCTGCCCCAGCCCGCCGTTGTCAAAACTAAGAAAAAACGGTAAGAATGGATGCACTGCCCGGTGGTGTAATGGTAACACTACGGATTTTGGTTCCGTCATTCTTGGTTCGAATCCAAGCCGGGTAATTTTTCTATCTCTTCACCCGTCAACACGGGTATCTTTAGCCCCCACCGACGCTCGTCTGGTCGGTATGCCTGCTCTGGGCGGCACGTCCCTGAAACTCTGCGAAGGGCGAGGTGTGGCTGAAGTTGGTCACGCGTGTTTGAGCCGCCGAACCGGGGGCTGGCGCGAAGACCCGGCTGACGAGAATCAAAACAAGCCGCTTACGCTTAGTGGCACGTCCCTAGGGCATTGCGAAGTGCGTGATTTAGCTATTATCCACGCACCGCAAGAACACGGCTCTTTTGGCCAACGGCCTTACAGCCTACAGCCCCGGGGTAGAGCGGCCGAAAAAT
>JBJTQD010000885.1:0-9933 GCA_046075445.1 Planctomycetota bacterium | reverse complement strand
ATGGCATTTGACATTTGGAATGGCGAAGCCAGAGGGTTCGCGTTCAGGTTTCGTATTTTCGGCGAGGAAGATCGGTCCGACTGGGATTTCGCCCTGGGGAGGGCTTGAGCAAATCGATACGCCAAATGATGGCGAGCGTTAATCGTTAACCGAATGTTGCGTCGGCTTGTAAATTAACGCATCGCCTTCACGGCTTGGCGTCTAATTGTCCGAGCCAATGCTTTCGACTTTAAACTCAATTTCGACTGGCTTCCCTTCGCGTTCGACTTTCACCTTAATCGTCTTGTTCGCGTTGGCTGCGAGCAAGCGGCTGATCTGGCGACGCGAGTTGATTGCCTCGCCCGCCAGTTCGGTGATCACATCTTTTGGCTTCAGCCCGACCTTGGCGGCTAGTGAGTTATCGGTGACGCTGTCCACGGAGACCTTCTGTTCTAGTTCGGTAATCAGAGCACCCAGCCGAATCCGCGGAGCACCGGCTCCGGGTGCGTTGGCAAATTTGGGGCGTTCCGGCAGGCTTGCCAAATCCCAGAGCAAATCTTCAGTGAACTCAATCACCTTCAAAGCACCATCGCAGTTGATAGTTGAGAAGTCGTCTTCCGGGGTGTGGTACGTGTCAGTGATTCCAGTGTGCAAAAACATCACGGGGATGCCACGCTGCATGAAGGGAAGGTGATCGCTGCCCGCGAAACCTTGCTCAGGCTTGACCAGTTCCAGCTTGTGCTTCTCGTTGACCCGGTCAAGCGAGGCACCGAAAGAGTCACCGGTGAACCAGCTGTAGCAAGTCAGCTTGCTGTCCCGCAGCCAACCGATCATGTCGTAGTTGATCATCGCGACCGTCTTCTCCAACGGGAAGACTGGGTTTTGAACGTAATGCTGGGCGCCGATCAGACCCATTTCTTCGGCTGTGAAGCAAATGAAGACCAGCCGACGGGCTGGCTTCTTGTCGCTCTTGGCAAAGCGCCTCGCGAGTTCCATCACGCCCGCAGTTCCCGTGGCATTATCGTCGGCGCCATTGTGGACTTCGTTTCGCCCCGGAGCCCGACTTCCATAGGCACCCTTGCCGAGGTGGTCATAGTGGCCGCCGATGACAATCGTCTCATCCGCATGCGGGCCCTCTCCCTCGATCACACCGATAATATTCGACGTGAGAACTTGCTTCTGATCGTATTTGGCCGCAAATTTGACTTGGCAATCCATCTCTTGGGAAAGCGGTGAAAGCGTGTCGTCGAGCACTTTTTCAACCTGCGCTATGGAATCCAATTTGTCGCCGTTGGGGTGGATGAGCGGTGACTTTTTCAGCAGGGCGTCCAGCGCCGAACGTTTGATGTGCGCAAATGGGATCTGGTTCGTGACGCGTCCGAACATCTCGTAAGCGGCCAATTCATCCTTCTCGCCCGTGGGGGCTGTCTGGCCGTCATTGACAATCAGGATCGCTGCGGCGCCGGCGCGACGAGCAGCCGCGACTTTTGTCTGCATCATCGCATGGATGCTGTTCTCGGTTCCGTTGAAGACGCTTTCAGCTTTTGTCTGCTGTGGTTCGACTCGAACCATTACTACAACCTTGCCCTTAACATCGACTCCGCGGTACTCGTCAAAGTTATGTTCCTCGGAGCGGATGCCGTAACCAACAAACACCAAGCCAGCGTTCAAGTCGAAGTTTTCGCGGCAGATTTGTGGCTTGAATTGCTCGTCGAGCGTCAACTTGACTTCCTCGTTACCCGGAGCGACCAGAACGAGTGAGCAATCGTCTTTCAGCAGCGTGCGGCTGGAGCCGAGGTTTTCGCTGACGTCCAGAGTCTGCAAATAGGTGCCGTCCGGCATTGCGGGCTTGATTCCAACTCGCTTGAACTCGTCGACGATGTACTTAACGCACTGGTCCATTTCGGGAGTACCGGGGAGCCGGCCACCCAGTTCATCCGAAGCGAGATATTTAATGTCAGCCGTCACTCGAGCCAAAGCGACTTCACGCGAGGTACCCTTGTCGGGGTCATCGGCGAGAACCGCGAAGGGAAGCGTGCAACTCCAGCCAACTGCCACGAGGCGAGCAAGCCAGTTGAATCGGTTCCGGGAGTTGGAAGCAGCTTGAAAGGACAGCATCGAAAAATTCCTTGCGGAGTTGTGTGATACAGGAAAACGGAAAGTGCGATTTCAGACGATCGGCAAGTCGGGTCATTCCAATCTAAGCAGCCAGTTCCAATCGGCGCCAAACTGCGTAGCGACGGACCGAGGTGGAATTTTGGCTCTTGCCAAAAGACGCCAACGTCAATCCGAACGCCAAATGTGGGGCTTGGCGCTACCGCGACGGTGCGGCAGTTCGACTCGGATGCGGTGCCCGCCGAAGTCTGAGCTCAAGCAGAACCCGAATAAAACCGCCTTAGTTTCGGGAATTGTACCCTAAACCCTGCGATAATTTAACAACACCCCTCCTTCGCTTGCAAAGCAGCGGTCCACCGATAGAATTTCGCCTTGCTGCCGTGGCGAGCGGAGGGCGATTAATGGCCCTCCACTCGAGAAAAAAGGGAATTTTCAGCGGGCTTTGCCCCCTGTTTTTCGGATGCTCTCTCGTGAGTAAGACGACGACTCCGAAACCGGGGCAGGGCCCTCTTCCAGCCTGAGCGGAGCTTCGCGGAATGAGGTGGTTTTGAGGACGAAAAACCCCGAGATCAGTTTCTTCCGAACAGCGTCAAAGTGAATCAGCCGTCCAAACGCCGGTTTTGCTTCAGCGTAACTCGGGGATTGCTAGTGAACCCAACATTAAAACCCTCGCGGGAATTGAGGCGTTTGAGGCCATTCAGGCTTCTCACTCAATTGCCGCGACAGGGTGACAAACAGTGAACCAGCACCCATTCAAAGCAACCTTCGATAGGCAAGTGCAATGTCGACAGCTAAGGCTCCTGTAAAAGCTTCTCGTCCAGCAAAAGACTACAACCGCTTGGAACTGCTCAAGTTGATGTACTTGAGTCGCGAGGGTGACCGTCGCGAGGGGGTTTTGCATCGCCAAAGTAAAGGTTGGTTCCAAGTTGCCGGAATGGGCCATGAAACCCTGGGTGTAATTGGCCAACTTCTCGAGCCAGACGATTACCTTTTCCCGTATTACCGCGACCGCGCTTTGGTCCTGTCCCGCGGAGTAAGCAATGCCGAGTTGGCAAGGGTTTATTTTGCTAAACGGGAAAGCAGCAGCGGCGGGCGACAAATGCCCGGCCATTACTCCAGTCGCAAGCACAACATCTGGAGCGTCCCAACCCCGACCGGCGCGAACGCACTTCCCGCCTGCGGTGTCGCATGGGCGATGCAAATGGAGGGAAAGCGCAACGTTGCGATCGCCACAGTCGGCGATGCTGCTTCCCGCCAAGGCGAGTTCTACGAAGCCGTTTCCTTCGCGGTTGAACGTCGCCTGCCGATCATTCTGATCGTCGAAGACAACAACTACGGAATCAGTACCAACACAGAGAAATTCAATCCGTTCAAGCTCGGAATCTTCGGCGACCGAACCGGCTTGGTCCATGTCGATGCCCGGCACCCGGACCGCGTCCATGCGGCCGCCAGCGAGGCAATCGAGCGGGCACGAAATGGCAACGGCCCAACATTGATGGTTTGCGAACTCGATCGTCTATGCAGCCACACCAGCAGCGACGACCACCGCGTTTATCGCCCCAAAGATGAAATCGAAAAGATGATGCATCGCGACCCGATCACGGTGCTGGCCGCGGAGTTGATCGCCGCGGGCGAGCTAACCGAAGACGATTGGGAAGCAACCAAAGCCGAAATCAATCGGCTGGTCGACGAGGAATACATTGCTGCAGAAACGGCGGCTGACCCTCGCGCTTCGGAAGTTCTCGATCACCTCTTCGCCCCGCCCCCAACACCCGTTTCGCCTCCGCTGGAGGGCGGCCGCAAGTGGAGAATGGTCGACGCGATCAATTCCGTCTTCAAGTACGGACTTAAGAACGACGATCGCTTCATGTTTTTCGGCGAGGATATCGAAGACCCCAAGGGCGGCGTGTTCGGCCTGACCTCCGACCTCTCGACCAACTTCCCCGACCGAGTGTTCAACGCCCCGCTGGCCGAAGCGACGATCGTCGGTGTGGCTGCCGGAATGGCCAGCTACGGCATGCGTCCAGTGTTTGAACTGCAATTTATCGATTTCTGTGGTCCGGCCTGGAATCAAATCAGCCAAAACCTGGCTACTCTCCGCTGGCGTACGTTCGGAGATTGGAGCTGCCCGACCGTGATTTACGCTCCCTACGGTGCCTATCTCCCCGGCGGTTCGCTCTGGCATAGTCAAGCAAACGAGTCGCTCTTTGCCCACATCCCCGGACTTCGCGTCGTTGTGCCGAGCACACCGGAAGACGCTGCTGCCTTGATGTGGACGGCGATGCACTCCAGCGACCCGACGATTTTCCTCGTGCCGAAACACCTCTTCCGCCAACAAATGGACTGCCCCGCATCAGTCCCCGCGGTCGGCTTCGGTTCTGCTCGCATCCGCCGCAGTGGCGATGACGTGACGGTGGTGACATGGGGTAACTGCATTGAGCAAGCTCTGGCTGCGGCCGAACGACTGGCTAATGAAGCCGAGATCGAAGTCATCGACCTCCGCTCAATCGTCCCTTGGGACCGCGAGACGGTTGTCCGTTCGCTCGCCAAGACCGGCCGATTGGTGGTCGTCCAGGAGGACGGTGTTAGCTGCAGCGTCGGCCAGATGATCATCAGCGACCTAGTCGGGAACGAAGAGAGCTTCTCTCATTTCGTCAGTGCCCCGCAACTGGTCGCCAAGCCCGACGTGCACATCGGCTACAACCCAATTTACGAGTACGCTGCCCTCCCCGACGTGCAGCAAGTTATTGACGCGATTCAAAAGACCTTGGAGGACTAACTCCCATGCCAGTGATTTCCATTCGCATTCCGCAGCTGGGAGAAGGTCTTCAGGAAGCGTTGCTCGTTGAACTGCTGAAGAAGCCCGGCGACAAAGTCAAACGAGATGACCATATCTACGTGATGGAGACCGACAAAGCGACGACCGATGTCGAATCGCCTTATGATGGCACCATTGTGGAGTGGACCGTAAAGACCGGGACTGTTCTGCAAATCGGTGCTGAGATCGGACGCATCGAAGTCGCTGAAGGCGTCAAAGAAGTCCCAAGCGGACACGGCCCGGCAGACTCGCACGCCGCACCGGCTGCTGCTTCGGCAAGCTCTACGGGTGGCGCGATGCACGACTCGCTGGCCAGCCGCGTTGAGTCCAGTGCTGGGCCTCGCGACGATGAAGGTGACACCAGCGGCGGCCCAATGATTCCGCCCAAGACGCGAAAGTACCTTAAAGAGAAAGGTTTGCTCGACGTCGCTCACCAAATCCCCTGCGCGGGTAAGAAGTTGATGCCCGAAGATGTGGACGCCTACCTCGCCAAGGGCGGAACCGGCGCCGGCGGCGCTACTAGCGGATCGGCTCCCGCCGCAGCAACACCAGTCTCAACCGAACATTACGATGTCGTCGAACTGCCACAGTCGCAAATTGTTTTGAATTACCGCCTCGTTCGCGGCACGCAAGTCTGCGTTCCCGTGACGGTAATGAATGAAATCGACTGGAGCTCGATCGAAACGGCTCGCCAAAAGGTGAAAGCGACGGGTGGCCCCACCGCCTTCGCGATGGCTTGCTGGGGTGTCGTGCAGGCTTTGAAAAAGCACGACCGTTTCCGCAGCGTAATCAGCTCCGACGGGCGGACCCTCAAGGTTTTCAAGCGAGTTAACCTCGGTGTCGCGGTCGCCCTGCCGGGAGACCAAATGGTCACCGCGGTGGTTCGCAATGCGGACCAACTGACTGCCGACCAGTTCTTCGCGGCTCTCGCTCGGCAAATCGATATTGCGCGCGATGGCAAAGACCAAGCCGACGAATCGACAACCGTCACGGTTTCGAACATCGGCAAGGCTGGCATGAAAATCGGCATCCCCGCGATCGTGGCACCAGCGGTCGCCACGCTGGCAATTGGACAGACCTATCCGCTTCCGGTACCTGATGGAGCGGGATTCAAATTCCGTTCTACCGTCATGGCGACGTTGAGTTTTGATCATCGCATCGCCAACGGCGTCGGCGCCGCGAATTTCCTGAATGAAGTGAAGCAGGAGATCGAAGGCTACCGCGTCTGACATTTGCCTCGCTCAACAGCGAGAGGCGGAACGCGGTATCTTAGCGCGGTGGGTGAAATGAGTTGAGGAGTGCTCTTGAGGGAGGCTCGTCTGCTTGTCACTCATCGCTGACTGGGCGGGAATCGTCTTTTCCGAACCGCCCACGATATTCGGCTGCGGGATACTTCGCCCGGTTGCGGGCCATCTTTTTCTCGAAGATGGCTCCGAGGTCGAGGTTCAGTTCATTGACCAGCGCGAGTGTGTAGCAAAACACATCCGCGATCTCTTCGCCAATCGCGTGAAGTTTCTCCGGGTCCTGTTTCACCGCCCGGGATTCCTCGACAGTCAGCCACTGGAAGTGCTCCATCAATTCGGCTGCTTCGATCGCCAGTGCCATGCTGATATTCTTCGGCGCGTGGAACTGCTCCCATTTTCGCTCGCTGACGAATTGGCCGAGGATTGTACGGAATGTCTTTAGGCTCTCAGTCTCGTCCATCGCTCGAATTTCCAATGTCCAGGTCGAACCCGTTGCGAACAATTTTATGACTCGGCATTCGCTGTAAAGGTGGGTGCGCACCGCGGTGAAGTAGTACGTGCGGTTTAGCGGTCTGCGCGGCTGCGACCCACCCTACCTTGATTGGCTTGAGGGGACAACCGGGATTCGCTGCTGAGGTGGGTGCGCACCGCGGTGAAGCGGTACATTCGGTTTAGCGGTCTGCGCGGTTGCGACCCACCCTACACGGACCGGAAATGGGACCGGTTTAGCGAGTGCCGCTCTTGGGCGATCCTTGGCTAGCCGTAGGATCGACATGGAGGTAAGCGATCAAGTCGGCGATTTGGTCGAGCGAAAGCCCTTTGAGCAAATCAGCCGGCATCGTCGACTTCTCTACCACCTTGCTCTCCTCGATTTCGCTCTTTTGCAACTTCGCGACTTTGCCATCGGCCAGCAGCAGAGACACCTCGTTCGCCGACTCATCGATTTTCATACCCATGATCTGCTGGCCATCGCTGGTGGCGACGAGCAGCGAACGGTAGCGGTCCGAGATCACGCGGTTAGGGTCGACGATCGACTCCAGCGTCTCCCGTTGCGAGAAGCGTTTGCCAAGTCCCGTCAGTTCTGGGCCAGTCGACTGTCCAACGAGCCCCACGCGGTGGCACTTCGCACAATTCGCTTGCTCGAAGACGATCATCCCGCGCTCGGGATCGCCGGGAGTGCCCGAGTTAAGCCGCTCCAGGATCTTGTCCATCGCGGGGCCTGTTGCGTTCGACGTCGGCGTTGCGTTCACAGGCGGCTCAAGCGGCCACTTTGATTCATACCAAGTCTTCCAAGCGTCGAGTTTGGTCTTCCAACTCTCTTCGCCTGTAGAAATGGTCTCGGTTGACCAATGCTGAATCAAGGCAGCCGCCAATTGGGCACCTTCGTTTTGCAAACGGTAACCGAGTTCCAGAACTTGGCGATAGTATTTCGGCTCCACTGGTCGGAGCGAAACGGATTGGAGTTTCTGCAAAACCTCTTGGCAGGCTTTGTCGTCCAGCAGCGGCAAGCTGGCCACGAGGTAGTTCCAGTTCTTGCCGTCAGGCTGCTGAGCCAGTCCGACTGCGATATCAGCTCGGCGTTTCTCTTCGTTCCGCCACAGCGTCCGCAAATGGTCCATGGCCGATTCTTCACCTGACTGTGCCAGTAAGGCGATGATGCCGAGGCGAGCTTGTTGAGCCGCCGGGTCAGCCGAATTGGCCAACTGGCTGTCCAGTTCAACCAATTTGCTCGCGGTGGCGGAGTCGATCTTTTCTGGAAGTTTGTAGAAGACTTTTACTAGAGCGTTCGGCCAAGTCAGCCCATTCTCGAGGACTTTCTTCTGCCCTTCGGAGGTTAACGCCTCGGCCGACTCGCGAATGCAGCGAATCAAATAGAGCTTGTAGGTGCCACTGCTATTGTTAGCCTGTGTCTTCTCGAGGAAGTCGATCAGCACCAGTCGAGTTTCGTCGTCGAGTTGAACACTTTTGGCAGCCAGATGCATCGCGACGACGATTTTAGTTGCTTCATCATCAGTCGATTTTTCGAGGTATTCCCTGACTCGTTGGTTGGCTTCACCGGGAGCGAGGTAGGCGATTACTCGGATGAGTTCGCGATTCAAATCGCTGCTGGCGGTTGGGAACTCCTCGACCATCTGTTCGATGAACGCGGGGACTTTACTTGGGTCAACTTGTCCTCGGACCAGCGCCAGTTGCGTCAGTCGGAGCAAGTCATAGAAGTCGGGGTCGCGCAGGAAACCTTGCATCAACTGCGAGACTTTGGCGAGGATCAGGTAAGAGTTGTTTAGCGATGGATGCGCATTGAGCGTTGCCATCGAACCGTTCAGGAAGATTTGCAGGTCTTCATGCTCCAGCGCAGTTTTGCACCAGTCGCTATTCGGTAACTGCTCGAGCAAACGCCGCGCGGCCAGATTGACCGAGCGGTCGCCGCTTTTGAACAGGGACCAAAGAGCATCCGCAGAGGGCTTTTCGGTTTGACGCAGCAGCGACTCGCAAGCGACACGGCGAACCAGTTCGGACTCGTCGCCCAACTGCTTGCTCAACGTATCGGTGGTTTCCGCGGTCAGCCCGCAGAGCCATGCGGCTTTGGCTCGCAACTCGACAGAGCGGTCCTGAAGCAAGGTCTGCAGTTCCGTTTCCGGTAGCGGTCCGCTGTACAGATACAGCATCTCAAGAGCGCGGCAACGAAGCGAAACGGGCTGTTTCGGATCCATCGCGAATTGAGTCAAACTGCGATTCCACTCATTCCCGAGGCTTTGCCGCAACAGGGCGAGATTCTGCCGAGCCCAAGCGGAATTCGGCTGCGGATGGCGGACAGCTCGATCGAGATTGTCTTTGAACTGCAGGCGTTCGATCGGCGAAGAGCCTGTCCAGATGATTCGGAAGACGCCGCCTTGCGTGCCGCGTCCGCCGGTGGAGAAGTAGAGCCCGCCGTCTTCGCCAACGTCGAGGTCAGTCACATTGAGCGGCTTGCCTTCGAGTAAAACTTCGGTTTTGGCCGAGTAGCTGCCACCCTTGCGATCTAAGTGAGCGGAAAGAATCCGGCCCTCTGACCAATCGGCCAAGAACAGGCAATCGTGGTATTTCTCCGGGAACTGTAAATGTTGGTAGCTGACGATTCCGGTTGGTGAGCCGCGACCTGTTTGGGCGATCGGCGTCACTGTATCGAGATAGCGCTCTGGCATTTGAGACCAACCGCTACGCCAGCCGAGATCCGCTCCAGCTGTCACATGGAACAGCGACGTGGGGCGATACCAGGCGAGCCCGAGGTCCGCTTCCATGTCGCTTTCGTGGAGAAACAGCTCGCCGGCTGAGTTGAAGGCGATGTCATAAACGTTGCGCAAACCACCGGCGAACGTTTCAATTTGTTTGCCGTCGAGCGAGACGCGAACGATCGTCCCACCGGGCGCTTTGACGCCGGCTGCATGTCCGCCTGGGTCTTCATAACGAGGAACCAGATCGGCGTCGTATGAATTTCGGTACGGGCTGCGAGGTCCGGCTTCGGCTTCGATGCCGCTGTGGTTGCCAATGACGACATAGAGCATTCCGTCGGGGCCAAGCACAATGCTGTGAGGCCCGTGTTCGCTCACCTCGCCCTTGAACTTGAGCAGGCTGCGCTGGACCGTGAGTTTAGGCTCATTTCCTTTGCGGCCTAACTCGTAAAGCGCAAGTCCATCGGGACCTTGGCCAGTCACGTAGACGCGCCCATTGAGCGGCAGGACGCCTTGGCAATTGGTGACTTGGTCGCAGAGCACCATGGTCCGCGGGCGACCATAAGGG
>JBJTQD010000884.1:0-1470 GCA_046075445.1 Planctomycetota bacterium | reverse complement strand
CCGGCTACGGGCTAAACGAAAGAACCGGTACTCTTCCTAATTCCCTCCGTCCGGCTTCGTCGATACCATTACCCTCATGGCACAGCAAAAAGTTCGCTACTTTGTCTTTGATACGGAAAGCGTCGCTGATGGGAATCTGGTCGCCCGGATTCGCTATCCCGGTCAGGACCTGAAACCCGCCGAGGCGACCGCTAAGTACCGCGCGGATATGTTCGCGAAGCACGACTCTGACTTCATTCCGTATACCTACCAAATGCCGATCTCAGTCGCGATCGGCAAGGTCAACGCGGACTTTGAACTGCTCGAGATCGTCGTGCTCGACGATCCGCTCTTCCGCCCGCATGTGATCACCGAAAACTTCTGGCGCGGCTGGCTGAAATATCAAAAGCCGACGCTGGTCAGCTTCAACGGTCGCACGTTCGACATCCCGCTGCTGGAGCTCGCCGCGTTCCGCTATGGGATCAGCGTCCCCGATTGGTTCAGCATTGGCGAGAAGGCTTACGACCAGCGCCGCAATCGCTACAACCACAACTCGCACCTCGATCTGCAGGAGCTGTTTACGAACTTCGGCGCCACGCGGCTGAGCGGTGGGCTGAACCTGTTCGCCAATTTGCTCGGCAAGCCGGGCAAGATGAACATCGCCGGCCACATGGTCCAGGAACTTTTCGAGCAGGGTGAGTTGCGGAAGATTAACGACTATTGCCGCTGCGATGTGCTCGATACGTATTTCGTATTTTTGCGTTCAGCCGTCATGCTCGGACAAATCACAATCGAGCGCGAGCAACAGCTGGTCCAGCTAACCCGGCAATACCTCGAGGAGCAAGCCGAACAGATCCCCGCCTACACCGAATACCTCTCCGCCTGGGGCGAGTGGCGAAATCCGTGGAAGGCGGAAGCGGAGAAGCAGGAAGACGGGGTAGCCGCAGAGAGCGTGGAGAGCGCAGAGGGTGGGGAGAGTGAAGAAGTGGGAAGTGGGAATGCGGAATTAGGAATGGGAAATGTTTCGTGAGAGCGCAGCGATTGATCGTTGGGCGCGTAAGAGCATTCTTTTGTTTAGCCCGTAGGTCCGGTTTTTCGTTTAGCCCGTAGCGGGAGCCCAAAGCCGCCGGGCTTTGGCGCAGGCGAGGCGCAGCGCAAGTGCGGGTCGAAATCAAAGTCAGCCGCCCGGTTTGGCGGCGGGGGTCTAATTAGGGTTCCGCGTCGAACCGCCCGTGCCGCGCTGCGCGAGAAAGTAGAGGGGAGAGCAGTAGGGAAGACAGGGAAAGTCGAAGAATTCCTATAGCCGCGTTTCATTTTGGCGAAGGCTTGAAAGCCGATGGCCAAAAGAGCCGTGCTGGGGTGGTGTGCGGCGATGTAGATGGGTGCTTGTCATCCGCCGATTTTGCGCGAGCTGCGGTTTGCGGAGGTGGTTTTATTTAGGGTTCCACGTCGAACCGCCCGTGCCGCGCTGCGCGAGAGAGTAGAGGGGGA
>JBJTQD010000883.1:0-14566 GCA_046075445.1 Planctomycetota bacterium | reverse complement strand
CATAGAACAGCCGAGCGATCTGGTCGGTCAGTTTTGCGAGATAGGCGGTCTCGAACTGCCGCTCGGTGGTTTGAATTGCCGGACGTCCATTCGGAGGGAAGGTGTAGTCGGTAGCTCCGGTGGAGTAAACCACTTTGCCACCTTGGGAAATGTCGTAAACAGTGACGGTCAAATCACAGCGGCCCTTGTAGAGCGTCTGGCCTTCTTTAATGGTGTACGAACCGAGATCGATTGCGACCACCATGTCCGCTTCCACTCCCCGGCCAATCTCGACAAAGTTTGATTGATTCCAGCCGTTGCTGTCGATCCACTGACTGACCTTCGCGGGCGAGACCATCGTGCACTTACGCACGTTCTGCTTTAACTGCAGGCTGACCGCTTTGTTGATCGTCGAACTGAGCGTATCGGGGCCGTAGGCCGTGCTGTCCGTAACGCAGACGACAGCGACCGTCTTTTCCTGCAGTCCGGGGAATTGAGCTTTTTGCTTGTGGCCTTTGACAACATACAACAGTTGAGCCAACGCCCCGACGCAACCGGTCTGCATCAAGAGCGAGCAAAGCGCCAAACCGACGCAAGCTTTCCAGAGAGCTCCCCGTCGTGAAAGCGGAAAGGTTTTCCGTTCGCCATCAGCAATCTTTCTGCAGTCGAACATCCTGGCCACCATCCTTATGCCCACAGTTTTACGATCCATGTAATCAATATCGCCAGCGTCAGCACGCTGAACTTCACCGCCCACGTCAGGCTGGATGGCCAACCACCCAACCAACGTCCGCGAACGGCTGAAATGACTGCCCAAGTTCCAAGCATGAGGCTGTAAACGCCCAGCAACGCTCCGCCAAAATGCTGGCGGGCTGCCTGAAAAATTTCACCTCGCGCCAGCCAAGCCCAAGAGGTCGTCATCCCACAAGACGGACAGGGGAGTCCGTACCAGAGATAAAAACCGCAAGGTGGCAAACCCAACTGCTCGTGAGTTCCTAACCCACGCACATCCGGCGTCAGCCAGCGAGCGGTCGCCAGTAACGCGAGCAACCCCAAGCCTCCCAAGAGTACGAAAATTCGGCCTCTTAAATCCTCCAATGGCAGCAGCTGGTCGCTAACTGCGTTGTTTAATGGCGGGCTGGAGTTTGATCGTGTCATCGCGAAAAACCTTTGGCCTGCCAGCTGGAAAAATTCTCCTCAGGCAGAGCGAAAAGCGGCCGGGAGATTAGCGATCGGCTTTGCCCAGAGCAAGCTCCATTTGGCTAAAGCAGCTGTTTTTTCAGAAAATCCGAACCACTGCCGGCCACAATCTCGTATTTGGGAAACTTACCACCATCTGCAGGGTTGAATCTTCATGCTATCACAACGAAAATTGAAAGGCAGACAAGGGACTGGATTCAACAACAGCTTGGCTCTTGGCTAGGCTGGGCAGCGCTCTCAAAGTCGCCGCAGTACCTCATTTTCACCAAAAACCTATGTGCTTCCCCAATCGCCCTGCCGCATTACCCCGCCGCTCAGCTGGTTTTACGCTGATTGAGTTGCTGGTTGTGATCGCGATTATCGGAATTCTAGTCGGGCTGTTGATGCCTGCAGTCAACTCGGTCCGTGAAGCGGCTCGCCGAACTCAGTGCTCCAACAACCTGCGACAACTCGGTTTGGCGCTGACCAACTTTAATGGAGCGTTCAAAGTTTTTCCAGCTTCCGGTTGGACGACCAGCGGCCCCGGAAATCCTGCCGGTAAGTATGTCAGCTGGAGACCGCTGATCC
Organism: Planctomycetota bacterium; assembly: GCA_046075445.1. Lineage (GTDB taxonomy): Bacteria > Planctomycetota > Planctomycetia > Pirellulales > Pirellulaceae > BJ22. Next base: position 12,820 of record JBJTQD010000883.1, on the reverse strand, counting down.
TTCCCTACTTGGAACAAAACGCTTTGGCCGACCTATACAACGTCAAACTCAACTGGTGGGAAGGTACAAATCCGACGGCGGCGAGCGTTCCCGTTCCCGTGTTTCGATGCGCCAGCGTTCCTTCAGGCCCAGAGGTGCTTTCGGCAATTGCCAAGTCGCCTCGACCAGCGCTGACGTTCAGCACGCCGTTGGCTCATACCGATTACGAAGCCTTGATGGGCGTTCAGCCAAACTCGGTCAACCCAAATTTACCGACCGCAATCTATACCAACACTAACCGCTTTTCGGTGATGCACCGCAACTCCCGCAACAGCTTCGCCGATATTCTTGACGGCTCTTCGAACACCGTCATGGTTGTCGAAAGCGGTGGAAGGCCCAGCGTTTACCGCGGACGCTCTTTCCGCGAAAACCTGAACAACGATCAAGGAATCTGCTGGGCCGACAGCGAGGGCCCGTTCAGCTTCGACGGTACCAAGAGTGATGGGTCTGTCGAAGGTGGACTCGGCAGCACGGTCGTCATGAACCGCCGCAATGATAATGAACCATACAGCTTCCACCCTGCTGGAGCCAATTTCCTATTCGCCGACGGTCATGTCAGCTTCCTTTCCGAGTCGATCGACTATCGAACAGCCCTTGGGCTATTCACTCGCTCCGGTGGAGAAATCCTCAGCGGCACCGAGTATTAGTGGCCCGGCGAATTCCCGTTGAGGCGAACCGGAATCCGAGGGGAATGTTTCTGAAGGATCAATCCTCGGCGGAACTCAAAATCTTGGAGCCCGATCGAACTTTACCGCCTATCACTTAGCGGTCATCATCGTCATCATCGTCTCCGCCCCAATAGCGCGAAGCCGCCTTCTCGTTTAGACAGACTCGCTCGATCTTGGTCGCTTTTCCTGTCCGCTGGTCAATCTCCACCAAGGCTCCGTTGATTCGCGGGTCCTCGGTCGCCACGGTAAAGGGCAGGGGATTGAAGGAGATTGCTGCCTCGAGCACGTTCTCGGTTTTCCGACCGAGAATTGAATCATGCGGTCCGGTCATCCCCACGTCGCACTGAAACGCAGTTCCGCCCGGAAGGACTTGCTCATCAGCCGTTGCCACATGGGTATGCGTACCCAACACCGCGGAAACGCGACCGTCAAGAAAACGCCCCATCAACTGCTTGTCGCTCGTCGCTTCCGCATGAAAGTCGACAAAGCGGACTTTGACTTCGGGTGGAATCTCTGCCAACGTCCGTTCAGCAGCCGTAAACGGGCAATCGACCGGCTTCATATAGACCCGGCCCATCAGGCTGACGACGGCGACTTGGATTCCTGTCTCTGTCTTGACCACCGTCCAAGTTCGACCTGGCGCCTGCGGCGGGTAATTTGCCGGCTTCACAATGTTTGTTTGCGACTCAAGGATCTCGACGATTTCTTTTTTCTTGTAAATGTGATCGCCCAAGGTGATGCAATCGATCCCCGAGCGAATCAGCTTTCGATAGATCGCAGGCGTCAATCCCGACCCGCCATCGGCATTCTCAGCGTTGGCAATCACCAGGTCGATCGACTGCTCTCGCCGATAACCGGGGATCGTACTTTCGACCAGCTGGATGCCCGGTCGTCCCACGATGTCGCCAATAAATAACAGCCGCACCAGCAACTCATTTCTACGATCGGAACTGCTTTACAAGTTCCTCGACCGACTGAAGGAAAGAAAAAAACGGACGTCCAGCCACGAGGGTAACTGTTCAGCCCCATCACCAAAACTCTGACTATCTCGCAAGTTCGCTGAACCGTGCTTCACGAATCACAGTTACCTTGATTTCACCGGGGTAAGTCAAGCGTTCCTCAAAGGCCTTGGCGACATCGCGCGCGATCTTTGCCGCCTTGGCGTCATCCGTATCCTTCGCGCTGGCAACGACCCGCAATTCTCGTCCGGCTTGAATCGCAAACGCCTGTTGCACACCTTGGAACTCCATGGCGATCGATTCGAGTTCTTCCATTCGCTTGATATAACGCTCCAGCGACTCGCGGCGAGAGCCCGGTCGTGCGGCACTGCAGGCGTCTGCCGTTGCCACTAGCACCGTGTAAGGATGCTCGACCAAAATCTGATCGTGATGCCCCAAAGCCGCGTGCACCACTTCCTTGTTCTCGCCATGTCGCTTGAGAATATCAGCTCCGATCGCTGGATGGCCACCCTCCAATTCATGGTCGGCCGCCTTCCCAAGGTCATGGAACAGCCCGCAGCGCCGCGCTAAGGTTCCGTCGAGCCCAATCATCTCGGCCATCATTGAGCAGAGAAAAGCGACTTCGATGCTGTGACGCAGAACGTTTTGGCTGTAGCTCGTGCGGAAGTGCAATCGACCGAGCAATTCAATCAATTTGGGATGCACATTGTGCAAGTCGACCTCTTGAACGGCTTCCTTGCCTTTGCGGACGATCAAGTCTTGGACTTCCTCGTTTGCGGCTTTGACGATTTCTTCAATTCGCGAGGGATGAATCCGTCCGTCGTCGATCAATCGCTCTAGCGACAACCGCGCGACCTCACGCCGCACCGGGTCAAAAGAACTGACAATCACGACTCCGGGTGTGTCATCGATGATCAAATCAACGCCCGTCTCTTTCTCGAAGGCACGGATATTGCGACCTTCGCGTCCAATGATTCGCCCCTTCATGTCGTCGTTCGGGATGTCGACAGTGCTGGTGGTCGACTCGGCCGTAACGTGAGCCGCGCATCGCTGCATCGCCATCAACACGACTTCCCGGGAACGCTCTTCCAATTGCTCCTTCAGCTTCTGCTCGTGGACCAGTAACCGCTCGCCGACTTCGCTGGTCAATTCATCTTCCAGCAACTTGAGCAGTCGCTTGGTCGCTTCGGCTTGGTCCAAGCCCGTAATCCGCTGCAATTGCTGGCGTTGCTTTTCGAAGATCTCGTTGAGATCCTTCTCCCGCTGAGTCGCCGTCTCCAGCTTGGTCCGCAAACGGTTTTGCGTCGCTTGAACGATCGCTTCCTGCTTCTTCAGGTCTTCCGCCTGCTGTTCGACTTGAGACTGTCGCTTGTCTAAGGCTTTGGTTTGTTGATGTTGCTCCTCGCGGACATTAGCCCGCTGCCGCTCAATTTCGGCCTGGGCGTTGACCTGTACTTCACGCGACTTCAACTCGGCGTCGCGAACCGAAGCCTCGGCTTTTCGCTGAGCCTCTTCCGTGACCAGTCTCGCTTTTGACTTGGCGTCAGCTTTCAGCAAAAAGCCATACAGCCATACCAGTCCCGCACCGACCGCCAGCCCGCCAATTCCATACGGCAACCATTCCATCGCGTTTCAACCTCGCTATTTAGACTCACTTCCCCGCATGCAAAACAGAGGAAGCAGATTGTTTTCCGGGCAACCGATTTACTTGATGGTTCCCAGCGAGTTGAAATTCAGGTGGCCGCTCTGATAGAGGAAGTTCGGCCTTCAGCGAAATTGTTCGAGACTTTTGCAATCGCTTCGAGGCCCCGCCCGTTGCGGATCGGACCATTTAAGCGGGTCTTGCAGCCAATTGGCGACCAGACCGAATTGAATCGTTCGATGGCGAAAGCTGCTGCCTCAGACAAGAAGCCAGAGCATACGAGTCGCTCTGAGACTTGGTGCAGGGCCTGCGGTTGATGGCACATTCCGCCGGAGTTCTCTAAAGTGGGACGCTGGAGTTTTCCTCGCAGCCTCGAAAAGTCCGTTGGCCGTGGACAAAGCCCCGACGTAAACGGAATCTCGAGCTGGAACGGTCAAACTGTACGCAGTAGCCACAGAGGATAGGCTCGCATGAGCACGATCCAGCCCCCCGCAGAACAGACTCGCGCATAGCCGACGGCTGCAAACTCGCAGCCCGCACCACCAGCAATAGAGAATTGCCAAAAGAATGTTCATCAGCCAGAATCCGCCGATTCAATCAAACAACTGACAAGCTCGAACATCAGCTCCTGAAGTTCAATCGCTTTACGAAACCACCGGCTGACTGGAGACTCGCGAAACCGCGACACCAGCCTTTGCCTTTTCAAGTTCCAAAAGCAATGATTGGCTCACCCAAAATCGCCCCCCTTTGAGCTGAACGCTCGCAAGGCAGACCGATGTCGGCAAAAACCAATCTGGACGCTCATGTTACCAAACCCTCAAACCTCTGAGAACCAGCAACCAAGCGAGAATGGTACGAGTTCTCCGCTCGAAGCCGTACGCCGTGCGTTTCCGCTGGAACGCTGGGGCGAGCATCCTCTGGTACTCGGAATCTCCGGAGGCCCGGACAGCGTCGCCTTGCTCCGGTTACTACTTGAACACCGCAGCCAGTCGGATCGCTGTCCCCCGCTAATTCTCGCCCACTGTAATTACGGTTTGCGTGGCGAGGAAAGCGAACAAGACGAGCAGTTTGTCAGCGATCTGGCGCGGAGGTTTGAGGTCGAGTGCCGAGTTTGGCGAGCCGAAAAGCTGGAGAAACCCGGCGGTAGCGGCTGGGAAGCCTACCTGCGTGACATTCGGTACGACTTCTTCAAACAAGTCTCCCGAGACTTCGGCGCTCGTTACCTGGCGCTCGCACACTCGGCCGACGACCAAGCCGAAACGGTGACCATGCGTTTGCTCCGCGGTAGTTCACTGGCGGGCCTGCGTGGAATCCCGTCGCAGCGCCCGCTCACCAAGGAAACCACACTCATCCGCCCGCTTTTGACGCTGCGCCGCCAAATGCTCCGCGAATATCTTCTGCGAATCGACCAACCTTTTCGGATCGACTCCAGCAACGAGTCTGACCAATTCTTGCGAAATCGGATTCGCAACCAGTTGCTCCCGCTTTTATCCTCGGCCTACGGGACCGACTTTTCGGAGCGGATGCTCAGCCTCGCCGAGGAAGCTGCGGAAGTCGAAGCCTTGCTGGATGAGGGCTCAAGCCGCCTCCTCGCACATTTCGATTCGCACCAGCCTGATTGCCTGCGGATCGCTACAACGCCACTCGCCGCGCATCCGCCCGCTCTGGTGCGCCACGCACTGGTGAAGGCTTGGCGCGATCGGGGCTGGAGCGAGCGCGACCTCACCAGCCGGCACTGGCATGCCCTTGCCGAGCTTTTGCTCCGGCCCGTTCCAGAGACTGGCAGCGTCAACCTTCCAGAATCTCGCGTAGCCCGCCGCACGTCGGATGGCACTGTGTTGGTCCGCTGAGACCAACCCGTCTGGTTACCAGTTCGCTCTTGGGGGTGCGAGCCAACTCCCGAGAGCACCCAGCCTCCTCAAATTACCCAGGCCCTCAAAAACATCTCTTTGGTGCACCCCGACGCGCGGGGTATCATGGCGGCTGGTTCCGCACGAGCTATCTGCTGCGTCCAAGGATGGAAGCGGCCTCGGCGTGAATCCTAGGCAAGGAAGCCCAACTCTCCGCCGTGAACGCTTCGCGCCCACGTCAGAAACTGATTCGCCGCTCACCACTAGGTGAAGGGTGGGCGCAGTTTCGTGGCTTTCTGACTTTTCTCCTGCTCTGCGCCGCGGTTGGATTGGGAATTTTTTTCTACCTCCGCAATTCGGTGGACCAGCAACTTCGGTCGGCTGTGCTCTCTCACCTGAATCGCAAGTTGGCCTCGACCGGTTGGATTGTCAACTTCCGCAAGTCCGAACTGCTCGCCGAGAGCGGTTTGCGCATTCGAGACCTTGAATTGCGTCATCAAGAGTCGTCGCAGCCCGCGCTGACGATCGACCAATTGCTGGTTCGCGTGCCGATCGATTTATCCAACCCCGATGCTTGGACGATTCGGCCCGAAGCAATCATCCTTGACCACTCGTCGATCAAAGTAGATGTGGTGCAGTGGACCGGTCCGAGATTGACCAATCTGCTTTCCACTCTTTGTCCGCTTCAGAATCCTCCGCCGCCCACTGTTCCGCTGGTGGTGCGGGACTCCACGCTCCGACTTTTCCATCCGCTTTCTGACCGTTTCGGGCCGGTCGCCTTTCACGAAGTCCAGTTGCTGGCCAAAACCGGGACGACGAGCGAACGACCATTGCTTGAAATCAAAGCCAGCGCGATGTCAGCCGAGGCCGGTTCGCTTGAACTACAAGTCGGTATCGACCGCTGCGCGCGAGAATTTGAAAGCTGGGTTAATTTCCAGCAGTTGGCACTAAATGAAAAATGGCTCGGCTTGTTGCCCAGCTCACAGTTGCCACAACTGCAACAGATTCGCCTACTTCGCGGCCTGCTCTCAGGCCAAGCGAGCATCGCGGGTTCGCTGGGCCCACTGAAGATCGATCAATATCGCCTGCTTGCCGACTTGAGCGAAGCAAGCGTGGAGCACGATTTGGTCCGCGATCCGCTGAGCAGCGGAAAAGCAACGATCGAACTTGGCCCCGACCAATGGAAGGTCAAGCAATTCAGCTCGCGAATTGGTCCGGGAACGTTGACTGCGGAATTGCAATTAGCCCCCAATGCGACACCGCGAAACTGGGAGCTGACGGGGAACTGGATTGATTGTCATTTCGATCGGGAGCTGTTCAAAGGCTGGCCAGCCGCACCGACTCGAGTCCTTGATGAACTCAACCCGCGGGGGCTGGTCAATCTGCACTTTGGTTTTCGCGGCGAGGAAAACCAAATCCGCAATCGACAATGCCTCGTTGAAATTCGCCAAGGACAGTTCGAGTTGACTCGATTTCCCTATCCGGTTTCGCACTGCGTCGGCACTGTCCGGCTCGAAGAAGAACATTGCCGGGTTGATGTTCAGGCTCTGGAAGCGGGGCAGGTGGTCGATATTCGCGGCGAGGCTTGGGGCCTGCTCAGCAAGCCGACGTTTGATTTCCGCTTTTCCTGCGACGGCTTTCTGCCATTCAACGAAAAACTGGTTGCAGCACTGCAGCGATATCCCAAAACGCTTCGGCAAGTTGCTCAGCTGAATCCGCGAGGCTATTTTGGGGTCTCGGGCAATTTCCGCAGACTGCAACCCGGCACCCCTAACCAACTGGAGTATTTGATCGACCTGAAGCAGTGCGCTATTCGGCATCAGCAGTTTGACTATCCCGTTCGCGACGTTGAGGGACAGGTCCGCGTGAACGGCACCGAGGTAAGGTTTGAGCAACTTCGCGGGCGAAACGGAAATTGCGAAGTGCGAGGTGAAGGCTCCTTCCGCCCCGCCGATGGCCTGCACCTGCGGCTGACTGCGGACCGCGTCCCGCTGAATCAAGAACTGCGGCTTGCCCTGCAGCCTTCGACTCGCAATGTCTGGGATTCTCTTCGGCCGACTGGCGACCTCGACCAAGTCAGACTGGACCTCAGGCAAGGGACCGGAGCGACTCGCCCAGACATCGCGGTTGACTTCGACATTCACCGCGCTGATAACCCAAACCAGCCGGATGCGGCGATTGCTCCGGTTGCTTTCCCCTACACGTTCAACCGCCTCAGAGGGAACGTGCAGATTGCAAATGGCCGAATCAAAATGAGCGGCCTCGAGGGCGAGCATGGCCAAACGTGGCTGGGCTGCAACGGCAGCGGAACTTACGAAACGGCGAGTTGGAGAGTCGACCTTCAAGACCTACAGGTCGGTGGACTGAAGATTGACGATGATTTGCTGGCTGCGATGCCGGGCAAACTACAGACCTCGTGTCGAAAGCTCGAATTCGATGGACTCCTAAATGTTGCTGGTCAGCTCACATTGCAGGGCGGACCAGCTTTCGCGCGTCCTGTTACCTTGCGACCGCCCTCTGCAGCCGGTCCTGTTCCCTTTGATGACCTCCGCTCCGAACCACACGCCGCTCCGGGATTTCAGCTCGACTGGGATATCCGCGTCGATACTGACGGCGCGCGACTCAAAGTCGGACTCCCGGTTGAAAACGTCTGCGGATCCGTCCAGCTTCAAGGTCGTTACGATGGGCGCTCGACAGTCTGCAACGGACAGTTGAATCTGGACTCACTAGCGCTGATGAAGATGCAGATCTCGCAGGTCAAGGGACCGATTCGCTTGGAAGACAATCGAGTCGGCGTCGGATTTTTCGCTGCCCCAGCCGGTCAAACCGCGCAGCAATCGCTGAGTGGAACAATTTATTCCGGACAGCTTCATTTCGACGGGCAAGTCTGGGAGGAAAGCGGCACCAAGTTTTACTTGCAATCGACGCTGGCGAATGCCCAACTTGCTCCGCTGGCTCAGATTTGGGCGCCGCAAGTTCAGCAGCTTTCAGGTATCGCCCAAGGGGCAGTTCGCCTTTGGGGAAATCCGGAGGCAATCGATTCCCTGCAAGGCGACGGAACCGTGCAATTGCATGACGCTTACATTTTCGAATTGCCCGTCTTCCTCGCGACGATGCGGCAATTGAGCCGCCCCGGGCTCGACACCCGTGCGTTTGATTCCAGCCTCGCCCAATTCGTCATCCGCAACCAGCAAGTTCAATTCAATCGCATGGAGTTCACTGGCGATGCGCTCAGCCTGATCGGCGAGGGAATCATCGACTTCAACCGTCGGGTCGACTTGAACTTCTATACGATGATGGGACGGAATCGCTTCTACGTTCCCGTGTTAACAGAGATCGCCCGCGCGAGCAGTCAGCAGATTTTCTGGATCGAAGTGACGGGCAATCTCGCCAATCCTCAGACCACTCGCAAAATCCTGCCGGTGCTAAACGATGGGCTGCGACGCTTGCTGGGCGTTCCAGAAACAGAGCCCGCCGCAGCGCCACCAGCGCCGCCGCCACTGAAGATCTCGGCAGACTCGCTGCGGTATCCTCGCTAGAGAACTTTCGGCTAATCCACTCCGGATTGAGGTCTAACCACCGGAATGAACTTCAGGCCACGGCTCGCAGCAAAGAGCGTGGCACACCGCACAAACTATTTGTCGGTGCGGTCAGTCCAAGGATATTTGTCGGCCCGCGAGGCGAGTTTCTGATCGATGAAGCTGGTGATCTCCTGCTTGACCAGCGCGCTCTTGTTGCCTGTGACGAGTCGCTCGCCGTATCCCCCATTGTTGACGACTTTCAGCGAGTAACGCATCTTCGCCCAGCGTTCGGGATCGTCGCTGCCGGGATTTGAGCCAAATGCTTTGACGAGAACAGTCTCGATCGCCTTCGCTTCTTTCTCCGAGGTCTCCTGACTGGCGTCCCAGAACAAGACGGTCGTGACTCCGTCAACTCGCGGGTTGCTAAAGACGGGAGACTTGATTAATCCCAACAAACTCAAAGTCTCAAATTTCCGCACCGGCGAAAGCAAAATCATGAGCTTAACATCTTGCCCTTGCTTAACGCCTTTGTAAGGCGGCCACTGCCAATCAGCCAAGGCCCAAGTCGCCACCACTGGTGTCGACTCACCACAAGCGACCACGGTTAGCATCTCGAGATTCAAGTCTCCTGCGTTATGCCGTTCTTTGAGAAACCGCTTACACGCCTCAATGTCCTCGGTGACGAGCGGGATCTCATTTTTGTTCATTTGCTTGGCGTCGAGTTTCTTCCCCCCGCCAACCAAACTCGTGCTCCCGCCATGACCGCGAAGGTCGGGGACGAGCACCGCACAGCCAAGTTCCTTCTGCAGATGCTGAGCCAGTGCCAGCAAACCTTTCCGCGACGAACCCCAATCGTGCACCAGCAGCACGGGCACAGTGTCCTTCTCGCGCATTCCAGGCAGCCAAGTGCAACTGAGATTGACAGGAGGCAAACCTCCTTGTGGTTTGGTTTGCAACTGCAGGTCTTGGGCCGGCGGAATTTCTTTTGGTTTTCCTTCTTTTACCGCAGGCTTTTTTACTGGCTCAGCAGCACCCTTTTTCTGCGGCTCCTGAACCTGAGGGGCTTGTTGTCCCAGCAGCGTTCGCGGCGAATGAAGCGCACCGAGGATGCAAATGGCGAGCAAGCAGGCACAGGTTAACCTCGCGGGACGCCACGTGCGGACACGCAGCGGGAAAAAGCTAATCAGAGAGTGCTTAGGGAAAACTTCTACAGGTTCGAAGTGTCTCATGGGAAAACGCCCACCAAACCGGTTTGAGGACCAAGAAATGTCAATTCGCTGAGTTGCTGCTGCACGAATTGTAGAAAGGGAAACCTCTAATCAAGTGGTTTTCTCGTGGTCGCTGCTGGTTACCGACCGCAGAAAACTCCCCGGCAAACGAGTCGCTGGCCGGCTCCAGTCCCAGAACCAGAACTCACTACTCTCGGCGGTTTTCCCCAACCTTGGTCAAACCAAGGTGATTTTCCGTCCGTCCAGAAGGGGGAGAAACAACAAAACCGGACCAGCTTCCGGGCTTTGTTGTTTGCTTTCGGCCGGTTTCGCTGGGAAAATGAGTCAAATAGGGCGACATTTAGATAGGAACAACACCGCTGGAGGGGTCGTCACCTTTTTTCCGAAGCGGCGCGATTGGCCTTAGCTGTGTAAACCGGTCGCGCTCCGAGGATTACTGACTTTGTCGAACGCGTTAGAATTTGAATAGTCGCAGAGCGAAAGGGCAGGGTAGCCTCGCGGCGACTCGATCGACGTTGACTCGATCGCTTGAAACTCAACTTCAGGGTATCCGGATATGTGGCAGGGACTGAAACGCTGGTGGCAAGTCCGAACCCGCTCTTACGATACGCCTTTCGACAATGAGGTTCCCTTCTGGATCGTCAGCCTGACGTTCCATCTCGTGTTGCTGATCTTGATGGCCAAAATTTTGCTGCCGTCACCGTCCGAGCGCAAAGTTCAATTGTTGGCCGAACCCGACCAAGCGGTTGAGCTTCAGCAGGAAATGCCTGAAGTCTCTTTCAACCCGCTAGAGCAAACCGAAATCGGCGCGGATAGTCTCGACGCTACGCAATTGGCCGCCGAGCAAACTCGGGAAATCGAACGCGAACTGGAACAGCGCAACCCGGTCGAAGTGGCTAAAGTCGAGTCCCTAGTCGGCGAACTCCTGCTCAATGACGCCTTTGATCAAGCCTCAGCAGATAACCTGCAAGCCCTCGCGACCAAAGGAACGGTTGGCCAAGCTGTCGCGGGAGCCTCTGGTGCTGTAGACCGAATCACTCAGGAGATTCTTCTCTCGCTCGACGAACGCCCGACACTTGTTGTCTGGCTGTTTGACCAATCCGCCAGCTTGATGCAGCAACGCGGCGAAATTGCCGCGAGGTTCGACCGTGTTTACAACGAACTGAACATTCTGGCTCAAGGTGGTGCGGAGCAATTCAAGAAACACCGCGACGAACCGCTGCTGACTCAAATCTATGCTTATGGCAGCTCATTCAACCGCATGCTGAAGGAACCAACGAACGACATTTCTTCGATGCAGGAGGCAATCTCGCGAATCGAACGAGACGACACAGGGATTGAGTATGTCTTCTCAGCCGTCCTGCAAACGGCAGCAGACTTTCAAAAGCTACGGAAGGTTAATCGACTGACCGGCGAACGCGAACGCAACGTGATGATCATTGTCGTCAGCGATGAAGCCGGCGACGACATCAACCGGCTCGACGAGTGCTCAACTTTCTGCAGCAAACTCGAAATTCCTGTTTACGTGATCGGCGTCCCTGCACCCTTCGGCCGGGAAGAGACACAAGTTCGCTGGGTTGACCCCGATCCGGAATACGACCAAACCCCGCAGTGGGCCGTCGTTTCCCAAGGCCCTGAAACGGTCATGCCCGAGCGAGTCAATCTTGACTACGTCGGTGGAGGTTTCGAAGACCTCGAGGAAATCGACTCCGGGTTTGGACCTTTCGGTCTGACTCGGCTCGCCTACGAAACCGGCGGGATTTACTTCGCTGTTCATCCGAACCGCGAAATCGGACGCGCTATCCGCCAAAGCGAAACAGCGAACTATTCCGCTTATCTCCGTTACTTCTTCGACCCAGAAGTGATGCGGCGATACAAGCCGGATTACGTTTCGCGTCAGACCTACATGGAACGGCTGATGTCGAATAAGTGCCGCCAGGCGCTCGTTCAAGCCGCTCAGGTATCCCGCATCGGCGCACTGCAAGCGCCGGTTCTCGTCTTTCCCAAACTCGACGAAGCAGTCTTCGCCAACACGGTCAGCCAAGCCCAGCGCTCGGCCGCCTTGCTGGAACCGAAGATGAACCAACTTTACGAAGTGCTGCGACTGGGCGAGCAAGACCGCGATCAGGAAATCTCGCCGCGGTGGCGAGCCGGTTTTGACCTCGCTTACGGTCGCGTGTTGGCCGGCAAAGTCCGCGCGGAAGCTTACAACGGCATGCTCGCGATTGCCAAGACAAAGCTGAAGTTCCAAGACTCCAAGAACAATACCTGGGTCTTGCAACCAGCCGACAAGATCGAAACCGGAAGTCAGTCCGCTAACTTGGCTGAGAAGGCAAAGACTTATCTGAACCGGGTGATTGCCGAACATCCGGGAACGCCTTGGGCGATGATGGCTGAGCGAGAACTGGCGACGCCGCTCGGTTGGACTTGGACCGAGCGTTTCACGGCGCCGCCCGAACCACCGCCTCAAATGACGGCCCCAGATAATCCACCGCCACCACCAGGCTTGCCCAACGTTCCGCAGCCGGCGCCTCTGGCGATGCCCAAACCAAAACGCCCGCCACCGAAGCTGTAGGACGGTTGGTGGGGTTCTCGGTGGGACGGGTGGGACTTATGAGACGATTGAGACTTTTGGGAGAAGAAAAAAGCAGAGCCGGCACCGAAGTGGGGGGCAACACGATACTCTCGCCACTCGCAACTCACCGCTCGCCACTCGCCTCACTCCTCCAACCCTAACTTGCTTGTCAGTTGAACGAGGTTGCGAAAGTCTTTCGGGACGAAGAGACTTCCTTGCGTGGTTCCTGGACCGGTCCGCCGAAACCGTTCATCTAATTCGGCTGCGTTGATTTCGCCCGTTAGAAACTCGCGTGTCGCCGCTATCGCCTCTGCGACTTGCCTTGGCCCCTGATGGA
>JBJTQD010000882.1:0-4455 GCA_046075445.1 Planctomycetota bacterium | reverse complement strand
ACCCCGGCATGTGCTTCACGATCGAGCCGATGATCAACATCGGCACTCCGAATTCGGTCTGCGACCGCAAAGATGGCTGGACCGTTCGCACAGCCGATAACCAACTCTCAGCTCAATTCGAGCACACGATCCTGATGACCGAATCGGGACCAGAGATTTTGACTTTGACGCAGCGAGGGCCGCAAAAAGGGTATCAGTTTTAGGGCGAACCACTGATTGCCTGTGATGAGGAGGAATGAAAGAGGGAACCACTAATCGCCACTAACGGGAAGAGAATAAGTAGGCGAAGAGGTGAAGTGAGTAGTGGGTAGGGTGGGTCGCAATCGCGCGGTTGGCGAACCCTTCAGTGACGGATCGCCGCGTTGCGCACCCACCACGCGGTGAGTTGAGGCGTGCCGTACTTACGCGTCGAACCGGGGGCTGGCGCGAAGCCCGGCTGATTTAATAGCCGCTGCGAGTGAGAGGACGGATTTATATCGCGGAGATCAACCGCGATTCACCTTGCCTGACGACTACGGGCCAAACAAAGAGTATTCTCTGCGTCCTCTGTGTCTCTGTGTTTCCTCTTCTTCGGCCTGAGAACGAAGTTCACTTCCGCGTTTTCTTCGGCCGGCGGCGGTTGGGAAAGAGCGTGCGGCAGAGTTCGCAAACCGTGCCATCGCAGCCCCGGGCCGTACAATATTCGCGGCCGTAGAAAATGATTTGCAGGTGGAGTTGGTTCCACTCCTGCTCGGGGAACAGCCGCTTCAAATCGCGCTCGGTCGTCTCAACGTTTTTGCCGTTGGTCAGCTCCCAGCGCTGAGCCAGCCGGTGGATGTGCGTGTCGATCGGAAATGCGGGCACGCCAAATGCCTGGGCCATCACGACGCTGGCCGTCTTGTGGCCGACACCCGGCAGGCGTTCCAGTTGCTCGAAGTCGCGAGGAACCTTGCCGCCATGTTCCTCGACGAGGATTCGTGAGAGCTCCGAGATGGCAACTGACTTCCGCGGCGAGAGTCCGCAGGGGCGAATCACTTCCCGAATTTTCTCAACCGGCACGCGCATCATCGTCCGCGGCGTTCGCGCGAGGCGAAACAGCCGCGGCGTAACTTGATTGACACGAACGTCCGTGCACTGCGCGCTGAGCAGAACAGATACGAGCAACGTGTACGGGTCCGTATGATCCAGCGGAACCGGAGTCTCGGGATAGAGTTCCGCTAATCGCTGGCGGACATGATCGGCCCGCTGCTGTCGATTCACGATTAGCCGCCCGACTTCTCGGCGGCGGGAGCCGGCTGGCCACCTTCACCACCAGCCGGCGGGTTGGCTGGCGGACTGACAGGAGGAGCGGCCGGTGCCTCGGCTTTCACTTCGCCAATCTTGTTGACCTTGTATTCGTGATCGCGTTTGCGAATCACTTCAGTGGTCAAGATCGTGTCGGTCTTGGCTCGCTCTTCTTCCGTTGGAGAATTTTGAGTCCGGACCAGTGAGTTGACGATTTCTTGACCGGAAATCACGCGACCAAAAACGGTGTGTTTGCCGTCGAGTTGCTGAGTGCTTTCGTTCCGATCGAAAACGATAAAGAACTGCGAACCGCCCGTGTCGCGAGCTTGCATTTTGGCCATGCTCAAACTTCCGGTGAAATGCCGACGAGCTTCGGGGCTGTAGCATTCACAAGCGATCGTATAACCCGGTCCGCCGGTTCCATCTCCCTTGGGGTCGCCTGATTGGGCCATGAAGCCTTCGAGCACGCGATGGAACTTGACGCCATCGTAAAACTTCTTGCCGACCAACTCAAGGAAATTGGCAACCGTGTTGGGAGCCTGGTCTTCAAACAACTCGAGTTCGACCACGCCCTTTGAGGTTGTCAGCCGCACGCGAGGCAGATTGGCGGCGGCGTCGCGTTGCCGAAGTATCAACTCTTCGAGCGTCTCCTTGGCGGCGATCGAAATCCGTTCGGCACCAGCAGCTTGCTCGAGCAACTTCGGATCGACTCCGGCGGCGATCAGCGCCTCACCGGACTCAAGAACTTCAGCATCGCGGCCGGATTGAGCCTCTTGCATCAGGACGCCCAAGAGCGTCTTTTGCAAGCCGACGTCACCGGGTGTGGCCTTGAGCGCATTAACGGCTGCCTTGCGAATCAGGCCGACCTGCAAATCAGCTTGACCGAAAAGTTTCAGATATTCCGTGCGTAGATCGGCTTTTGCATTCTCATCGGTAGCTGCTTCGTATTCAGCTTGCTTCGCGGCCAACTTGGCATCGAGCTCTTTGAATTCGCTGAGTAGCGTCTCGAGAGACTTGGTCTCGACAACCGGTTGCTGTTCGGTTGCAGCAGGTGGGGCAGCAGGCGTCTCGGTCGCTGGAGCAGTTTCCTGCGCGGGAGCAGCTTCTTGGGCGGCAATGGTGTTATTCCAAGAGCCACTGGCTGCGAGGCAACTCCAGCTTCCGATCAGAGCAGCAACCACAAAGCAGGTATTTAGACACTTCATCCTCAAGTTCTCCTTTGCTTGTTTGCCCGAGCAGGCAACCGAGCGCCTCAGTTGACAGGGCAACGTCTTCTTTCTCTGAGCGGAATTCTGTCCATAGCAGACAACGTCATGTTCGAACTGACCGAAAGCTGGCCCGCTGACTCCTACTTATTTCCCCGATTTTTCGGCTTCAGACAAGGGGATAGTTTTCGGCTCATAGGTGTGGTCGCGTTTTCGGACCACGCGCATCGACTCGATTTTAACGGGCTTAGCACCCAACTTGATATCGGTCGGCTTAATTGGCGGAACGCCGTAAATTACATCCATTCCCGAAATGAGTCGGCCAAAGACGGTCAGCTTCCCGTCTCCGCCCGGAGTCGGTTGCTGGAGGATGGAAAACCGGGCTGAACCCGTGTTCGGCTCCTCGGCTGCCATCGCCAGGACTCCCGAGAAATGGTGGCGAATCTCCGGTTGGTCGACTTCGTCCGGGATGTAATAGCCCGCATTGGTTCGCCCATCCCCCTTGGTGCAACCGGCCATGGCCAACCGCCCTGGCTGCGACAGATAGATGAACGAACCATCGTAGTACTTCTTTTCGACGAGCATAATGAAATTGGCGACCGTATTAGGGGCTTCATTTTCATATAGCTCGATCACGAATTCGCCCAAATCTGTCTGCACGGCTACTTGGGGCACTTGGGTTTGTGCATCGGCCTCGCGTAGAGCAAGCTCGCGACCCCATTTTGAGGAGGCATCCTCGATTTGCTTGAGAATGGTCTGTTCGGGTTTGGCTCCCGCCTCGAGCAGGCGGTCGAGCCACTTTCGAGCCAAGTCAAACTCGTTCAAGCAGTAAGCAGCGTAGGAACCGTAGAAGTGAACGTTAAGATTTTTGGCTCGGGCATTGATCAATCGCTCGGCAACATCTCGAGCCTTTTGGGGATCAAACCGCGAACTGGTTCCCTGCTCGCCCAAAAGGGATCGCATCAGCTTGGTCAGGTCGTCGTTTACCTCGCGAAAGCGATCGGGCGATTCGAGATAGGCATCGACCGAAGCATCAAGAATTTCATTTCCCAGTGTAGTTTTCCGTTCGCGCAGCTTCTTCAGCTGCTCAACCATGGCTTGGTAATCGGCTGAGGCGGTGGGTGAGACGGAGGTCAGCAGATTGTTGATCTGTCCATCGAGATCGCGAAATTCTTTTCGCTTGTTGAGGTAAGCCTGAACCATCGGCCCGATCGACTCTTGCGAGTTTCCTGCAGCGCTGCCCGCAGCGTTAGCCGCCGGAGCTTTTGCGGGGTCCTGATCTTGGGGCGCGCCCTCCGCGGTCTCAGGGGGCGGGCTCTCGGGAGCGGGCTGCTTCTCCTGCTCAACTGGAGTCTCCGTTTTTTCCGGAACTTGTGGCGGGCCGGGGTCCTGAAAAGCGAGAGCCGTAGTGGTCGCCGCGCCGGGGAGCAGGCTGAGACTGAGGCCGACTCCCAATACGAGGAGTGCCATCCAAGAGAATCTCCGACCGCCACAGCCGAGGACTGTCGCGGCTTTTTGAATCGAACGAATCAACATTGTGCTCTCTTCTCTGCCGGCTGGATGCTCTGCCTCCGGCGTTTGCCAGATTTTGCCGAGTCCAGCAGCTTTTTTGTTTGGGATTACTGGCGATTAATCACTCGCAGAAAAACGCACAGCTTCAGACTCTGTCATTGCACTTTTCGCGGAGCGTATTCGTGGTTCCGTTTACGAATCACTTCCGCCGAAATGATGTAGTCAGGTTTGACATCGGGAATTTCCTTTTGCTGTCCCTCTTCATCCTTGTAGTCTGTGCGAGTGATTGCCTCCATCGCTTCGAAGCCGTCAATAACCCGCCCGAACACGGCGTGCTTTCCATCCAAGTGTGGAGTCGGCACAAAGTTGATGAAAAACTGAGATGAAGCCGACCGCGGAACGCTGGCATTCGCCATGCTGAGATAGCCTTGAAAATGCTCCCGCGAATCATTCAGGCCATACTCATCGTAAATCG
>JBJTQD010000881.1:0-6452 GCA_046075445.1 Planctomycetota bacterium | reverse complement strand
GAACGAATACGTCTTCCCGGAGGATATTTACAACCAGCGAAAGGTCGAGCGAATCTTTGGCTTCATACAGCGATTTTGCTTTCAAGGACACACTCATGTCCCGGGCGTGTTTACCGAGAATTGCCGCTTTTATTCGCCGCGTGAAATCTCGAACCATTATCAGCTCGGGACTCAAAAAGTAATGGTCAACGTCGGCAGCGTTGGTCAACCTCGCGACCACGACCCGCGAAGCTGCTATGTCATCTTCGATGGGGACTCTGTGGAGTTCCGTCGGGTCGAATATCCCGCTAACGTGACGCGCGAAAAGATTCTCGCAATCGCTGAACTGGACGATTTCCATGGAAACCGCTTGCTGGAAGGGAAGTGAGCACCAAAAGGGGTGTATCACGGGTAGCTTGAAGTCACTGGCAAAAGGTGACGCGCGGGCGCTTTGAATTTGGACATTTGCGGCTTTTTGCCGCTTTAAGTTTCCCAGTCCCTTCTTTGTGCGATACAGAAGGCCCAGTTTTCGCAGGGAATTGCTCGGGGTGATAAATTCCCCCTGTTCAATTGTTCTCTCAATTTCGACAATACAGGCCCAAGAAATCGGTTGGGTCCTGCGAATTCAATTCGTTTGTAGCCGACCACGTTTCTTGATCTTTCCGCGGCCCTCCGGCCTGCATTCGATATTCAGACAGAAAGTGCTTCCGAGGTTTCCTGCTCGTGCGAAATCAATCGACCTCTTTTGTTCTCTCGATGGTCCTGTTGTTTGTCGGTCTTTACCTGACGACAAGCATGCTCTTCCCTCCCCAGCCCGTGAAAAACGAGGCGAACCAAGTCGCTCCGAAGGAAGGTGAGGCAAAGCAAGAGGCTGCGATCGATAAAAAACCTGCCGATGGACTTCCCGAGAAGTCGACGGAAGGAAGCGATTCTGCAAGAGCCCTCAGCGAATCAGAGGCCGCGCAATCATCGGCCGAAAATTCGGCGACCGTTCCTGAAAAAGCTTCGAGCTTCACTGCCCCCAAGTACTACACGCTTGGTAGTCTGGCGGAGTCGTCCAGCGATCGCTACCTGATCACCTTTTCAAACTATGGCGGTGTGGTCACCCGCGTCGAGTTGAATGCTCGTGACGCCAAGGGGCGGCAAAGATACCAAGACCTTACCCATTTCGGCGGCTACATTGGCAAGCTCGAGCTAACCACCAAAGAAGGACGAACGGTTGTCGGTGTGGCTGGGCCGGGAACTCCAGCGGCTGTCGCTGGTCTCAAGCCTGACGACGTCATCAGTGCATTTAACGGCGAGCCTGTTACCTCACCGGCGGACTTTGACCGCCTGCTTGAGAAGGTCCAGCCCGACCAGCAGATCGAGCTTGATGTCTTTCGCAAATCGGGCGAGTCCGAGGAAAAGATTAAGCTCGCGATTCAATCGAGCGAGCAGCCGCTGGAGTTGCTTCGTCCTGAAAGCAATTTGGTCGGTCCCGGGATCTACAGTCCGGCCAGCTTTGTCCTGACCCTGCGCAAGCCGCCGGGCCCGAGCGACACGATGACGACAGACTGGCCCGAACTGGACTCGGTGCTGAGGTCAGCGGCCTGGGAAGTCAAGGAGACCACCTTCGAGGATTCGCCAGCACTTGAGTTTTCGTATCGGGTTGGAAGCGACAAGTTAGCTCCGCTCGGTTTGGTTGGACCAATCGAAGTGGTCAAGCGATACTGGCTGCCGAAACTGAGCGACGCTGATCGAGTTTCCAAAGACAGCCGCAGTTACCACTTCAACTTGCAAGTCATCGTTCGCAACTTATCCGACCAGAGACAAACTCTCGGGCTGGAACTCGATGGCCCGACGGGAGCGACCACTGAGGGGTGGTGGTACCAAAACAAAATCAACGGCGATTCAGCTAAGTTCGGCTACACAGCCGGTGCGCGAGACGTCGTGGGTAGCAACGCATCCAGTTCGTTCATGTTTTACGGCTGTCCGGAAATCATCGCCAATCTGGAAAAGCCGGCTCCGCGTTTCCTTTGGTTAGCCAATCCGAATGCGGATCGAGCCGATCGAAAACACCTCGATGTAAAATATCTCGGCGTTGACACCCAATATTTCAACATTTCGTTGTTCCCCGTCAAAGCACCCGACAACAGCCAACAAAATTACGAGTGTTACAGTGCCCTCGCGAGTTCCGCGAGTTCTGCCCTGCCCCGCGAAGCTTCCCTCAAGCGTCTTGTCGATACGACGTTTTACCTGTTTGAGAAATTCGATATTGAAGCTCAAGCCGAGCACAGTCAACGATACGAAGTCTTTGCGGGCCCAAAAGAAGTTGATTTGCTTCGCGCCTATGGCCTCGAAGATACGCGTAGCTTCGGCTGGTTTGCGTGGTTCTCCAAGTTCATCTGCTGGCTTTTGACGTTTCTCTACAAGATCACGTTCAGTTTCAGTTATGGCCTAGCCATCATCTTGCTAACCGTGCTGGTGCGGTTGTTGATGATTCCGCTCAGTCGAAAAGCCGCGTTGAATGCGCAGATGATGCAGTTGCTTGCTCCGGAAATGAAGGCAATTGCCGACAAGTACAAGGATGACATGGAGAAGCGATCTCAAGCCCAACGCGAGCTGTTTAAAAAGCATAAGTACAACCCATTTGGCGGTTGCTTTTTGGTTTTCCTGCAGCTGCCGGTTTTCATTGGTCTTTACCGCGGTCTCTCGGTCGATATTGCATTGCGTGACCAACCATTGATCCCAGGCATGCGCTGGTGCTCGAACTTGGCTGCACCCGACTCGCTGCTGTACTGGAAAGACTGGATGCCGTCGTTCCTTGGTGCTGAGACCGGTTGGTTCGGACCTTGGTTCAACCTTCTGCCGGTTTTTACGGTGATTCTGTTTTTGATTCAACAAAAGATGTTCACGCCTCCGGCGATTGACGAGCAGCAAGCCGTTGCGCAGAAGACCATGAACTTTATGATGGTCATCATGGCCGTCATGTTCTTTAAGGTTCCGGCAGGACTCTGTCTCTATTTCATCACCAGCAGTCTCTGGGGTATCGCTGAACGGAAATTGCTGCCCAAGCCGAAGCTGTCCGAAGACAAGATCAACGAGATAAAGGGTGCGGGCAGTTTAGAGTTAGCAACGTCGACGCCGACGCCGGCAAAAGTCGGTGGCGGTTTGATGGATAAGCTTCGCGATGCAATCGAGCAGCGGAAGAAGCCTGAGGCGCCTGTTGATCCGGAAGAACTCCGGCGACTCGATCGCGACCGCAAAAAGCGGCTTCGCGATCGTGATAGCTAAGCACCCCTTGGAGACGCTGGCGATTCGAATTCCCCTAGCTGGTGTTAGAGATCCAAGCGTGGATGATTTCCGAGTCGAACTGAACTATGGGCCTGAACCTTGACGATGTGATCGTAGCGATTTCGTCCTCGTCAGGACCGGCCGCCCGCGGAGTAATCCGCTTGAGCGGCGAGCGACTCTTGGATGTTCTCAACTGTCTTTTTCCAAGAGTAGAATTGATTCCACGCTGGACAGCAAGAAAGCCGTTTAGCGAGATGGCTCAGCTTGAACTCGGGCAAGGTCAGTCAATCACTGGCCAATTGCTGGTTTGGCCAACACACCGCAGTTACACGCGGCAGCCTTCGGCTGAATTTCACACGCTTGGGTCGGCCGTCATTCTGAACCTAGCAATCGCTGCGGCGGGCGAGGCCGGCGCAAGGCTGGCTAATCGTGGTGAGTTTACGCTGCGGGCCTTTCTTGCCGGACGGATTGACTTAACGCAGGCTGAAGCTGTGCTTGGTTTGATCGACGCGGAGTCAGAGGAATCGTTTAAGGTTGCACTACGGCAAAGTTCCGGCGGGCTCGCAACTCCATTCAGTCAGCTTCGCGACTTGCTGATTGATGTGCTGGCTGAAATTGAGGCGACACTCGATTTCATCGACCAAGATATCGAGTTTATTTCCCGCGACAACCTTGTCCAAAGTTTGCAGCATGCGATTGAGCAAGCAGGGCTCCTCCAGTCCCAGATATTGGAGCGTGGAGAATTGACTGAAGCGGGCACTGTTGTGCTGGTTGGCGACCCCAACGCGGGGAAGAGTAGCCTGTTCAATCGAATCGCCGGTACGAGCTTGGCGATTGTCTCTTCGCAAGCTGGAACAACACGCGATGCGATTCGCTGCCGAGTTGAGTACGGCGATCAGTTTTTTGAGTTATTGGATACGGCTGGATTTAATGAATTTCATCATGGCACGGAAGACCCTTCAGTCATTCCAGCAAACCCCGAATCGAAAAACCGGCTAGAGATCGAAGCTGAGGCACAGTTGCACACACGCCGCCGGATGCGTGAGGCGGATGTGGTTGTTTGGTGTGTTCCCCTAAGTGAACTAAAACAGCAGAGTCTCCTGGTCCCACCTGCTGCTCGTCAGGGTTCGCACTTGCTGCGAGTAGCGACGCAATCCGATTTGGCCACAGATTTTGCCGTACCTGCAGAGTGGGTCGCAACCAGTGCCAAGACAGGAGAGGGAGTAGATATACTCCTCGAGCGGATTGCAGAGGCTCTTTGGGCCAGGAATCCGGCCGGCGCGGAGGTGATGCCGGCTACGGCAATGCGTTGCCGGGAGAGTGTTCGGGCAATCGCGTCCGCATTGGAACAGGCACTAAATGCCGCGATTCATGGCTGGGGAGAGGAACTCGTTGCGGCTGAATTGCGTGTAGCTTTGGACAATCTCGGACAAATCGCAGGCACTGTGTACAATGATGAAATTCTAGGCCGAATCTTCAGCCGATTCTGTATCGGCAAGTGATATCGCGGATCAACCCGATTGGCCATCTATCTCCAGTGTCGAATCTTTCCTGCTTCTTTACCTAACTCATTGGCTTTTGTTGTCATGACTTGCAATTCAACTGTTCAATTTCGTCTCATGTTCCGCACAATCGTCCTTTCGACCTGCTTGTTTGCTTGGGCTGCTCCCTCCATCTGTGCTCAACAAGCGGGGGAGCGAGTCGTTGTGACGGCACCGTTTGAGACCAAAATTGGTGACAAGAAGGTCGATGCGGTGTACTCAGGCGACATTCACACCGTTTTGGCTGTCGATGGAAAGTGGGCGGCGCTGGATGGCGTTCGGGGCTGGGTTGCGCGTCAAAACGTGATGTCACTACCTTCCGCTAAAAAATTCTACGAAGCACGGATCAAAAAGAATGTTCGCGATTACGACGCGATCGCCTCGCTGGGTATGATCCAGTACGAGCAGGGCGATTATGTCGCCGCCTTCACTCAATTGAATGAAGCGATCAAGCTGAATAAAAACAATGCGATGATCTGGAATTGGCGGGGAATCGTGCTCAATGCTCAGCAGAAGTACAACGCCGCGATTGTCGACTTCACGGAGGCCTTGAGGATCAACCCGAAATTCGCCTTCGCGTACCACAATCGCGGGCTAACCCGTTTTGAAAAAGGGGAGTTTGAGGAAGCGATCAAGGATTTCGACGAAGCGATCAAGCTAGAAGAGAATCGTCCCGAGTTTTACACCCACCGCGGAGCTGCTTGGCATGCGTCGGGCGATGAAGCAAAGGCGAACGCTGATTTCGATAAGGCCATTTCTATTAGTAAGCGGACGGTTGACGCCTTGATTGGCAAGGGAAATGTCTTGCTGGGACGAAGCGAGTACGACGCAGCAAACGAGCAAATCGCTAAGGCTTTGGAAATCGACCCGAAGAATGCCAAGGCCGTCAATTTGCGCGGCTGGGTTGCCTACAAGCAGCAGCGGCTCGACGCGGCCAAAGCGGATTTAGACACTGCCATTGAGCTGGCACCGGCTTTTCCGGTCCCCTACAACAACCGTGGTGTGTTGCTGGTGGACCAAAAGCAATTCGATGCGGCAACGAAGGACTTTACCAAAGCACTCGAACTCGCTCCTGACACGGCGATCTATCACACCAATCGCGGAAATGCCTTGTTTGGCAAAGGCAATTTCAAGGCCGCTGTTGCGGATTACTCAAAGGCCGTGGAGCTTACTCCGGACCTGACCGACGCCTTGAATGGCTTGGCTTGGTTCTTGGCAACTTGTCCCGATGCAAGCCTCCGCGACCCGGCCAAGGCCGAGGAGTTAGCGAAGAAGCTCGTGGGGCTAACCAAGGCGGAAGACTGGAGCTACCTCGATACCCTCGCGGCGAGCTTGGCAGCTGCGGGTAAATTTGACGAGGCGGTCAAACAGCAAACTCGCGCCGCAGAATTGGCTCCTGCGGACAAGCGAACCGTCTGCACGGCTCGCAAGGAGCTCTATCAACAACAAAAGCCCTATGTCGAAGGTGGCCCGAAGTAGTTAGCCGAATTCTTCGCGAGATCAATCGCGGCGAAAGCGGCAACATCTACACGGAGGAGGCTTCATGTCTACGGCGATGCCAGAAGACTCCGATTCAAGGCTCATTCAATCGTCTGCACTGAATTGGCTTTGCGTTTTGGCTGGCCCAATCTTGGGCGGCGTGGTCGCTTGGCTCTTGCC
>JBJTQD010000880.1:0-3276 GCA_046075445.1 Planctomycetota bacterium | reverse complement strand
CGCCACTCGCCGCTATTCAACTCAAGCCTGCAAGGGGCGAGGGCAGTTGTTAGAATGGGGGGTACCGAGGCTGCGATGCCTCTGCGATCGCTTACCCCTCCTTCCAGAGTAAAAGCCATGCTCACCCGCCTGCTTGTGATTGCAATTTGCTGCCTCCCCGCGCTCGTCGTCGCTCAAGAGACAAACGAAGTTACGAACAGTTTGGGGATGAAGCTTGTCCTGATTCCGGCTGGAAGCTTTCAGATGGGATCGCCGGCCAACGAGGAAGGGGGACATGCGGATGAGGTTCAGCACGAAGTTAAGCTGAGCAAGTCTTTCTATCTCGGCGCGACCGAAGTGACTCAAGGCCAATATCTCAAAGTCACTGGAAAGAATCCGAGCAATTTCCAGAAGGGAACGGTTCGAGAGGATGACACCAGCAACTACCCAGTGGACAGCGTCACCTGGCAGGATGCGGTCGACTTCTGTCGCAAGCTGAATGAACTGCCCGAAGAGAAGGTCGCTGGCCGGAGTTATCGGCTGCCGACCGAAGCCGAATGGGAATACGCTTGTCGAGCCGGTTCCAGCGGTCCGTTCAACTCGCTCGATGAGCCTGAGCAACTTTACCATTTCGCTTGGTATCAAACCAGTTCCGGCAACAACACACATCGCGTAGGCGAACTGAAACCGAATTCATGGGGACTGTACGACATGCACGGTAATGTCTGGGAGTGGTGTCACGACCATTTCCAGAGTCGGTATGAAAAGGACGCTGTTACCGATCCACGCGGTCCAAAATTCGGGACCGAGCACGTTGTGCGAGGCGGCAGTTTTCTTTCGAAGCAAACGCACTGCCGAGCAGCAAGTCGCTTCGGCCATGAACCCGATCACGCCGCCATCGACTGCGGCTTCCGCGTCGTGCTGCAAATACAAAGCAAATAATTCGGCTGTGCGAATTCGCTCGTCACATTTGAGCTTCTGAACGCTGTGAAAATTTGGAGCGATCCCACGACTTTACATTGTCCAGAATTGCTTTAAAACTTCGGCATGAAGACTGATGGTGCCGAGCTACTGCGAAATCATGGGATGCAGGTGACTGCCCAGCGTCTGGCGATTCTTCGCGCCGTGGCGGATGCCCCGCACTGCACGGCCGATGATGTGGCCGAGGGAGTTCGCTCGGAACTCAGAACGATTTCGCGTCAAGCCGTTTACGACGCGCTCAATCTGCTGGTCGAGCAACGACTGCTGCGGCGGATCCAGCCGGCGGGTTCGGCCGCTCTCTATGAAGATCGCGTCGGTGACAATCACCACCACGTGATCTGCCGAGTCTGCGGTCAGACCGAAGACGTCGATTGCGCCGCAGGCAAAGCGCCCTGTTTAAATGCGGTTACTGATTCCGGTTATCGCATCGATGAAGCGGAGGTGATTTACTGGGGCACTTGTCCCAGGTGCCTGCCGAAGAAGAAACGTTCAGCCAAAGCGAAGACCACGCAAACGGCTTCGCGAACTAAGCAAACGGCTTCGCGAACTAAGAAAAAATCCAAAGCGGGGAGTTAATTCGGTTGGCTTCCCAGAAGAAATCGCTGAGGCCGAAAGCAACCCAGCTTAAGGCCATTGCACTTTACAGAAGGAGAGATTCATGACCAAGCAAACGACTAAATTTAACCGCCGCAGCCGCTGGTTGCTGGCCGCTGCACTGAGCGGCTGGATGTCGCTCGATGCGGCAGCGGTGATGGCTCAGGAAGCAGCCAGCCCCCACGGCAATCTGGAAGCAGGGGCGGTCTGTCCTATCACGGGAGCCAAACTCGGTGCGGCGGCGACTGGTGCGGCGGCTAAGCCCGAACCGGATCCCGCTGCAGACGACAAGTACTCCGGCTCAATGAACAACCGGGACTGGTGGCCCAACCAGCTGAACTTGCAAGTGCTCCATCAAAACTCTCCTCAAAGCAATCCGCTGGGCGAGAAGTTTAACTACGCAGAAGAGTTCAAGAAACTCGACCTCGAAGCAGTCAAGAAAGACCTTCGCGCGGTGATGACCGACTCGCAGGATTGGTGGCCAGCCGACTATGGACACTACGGACCGTTCTTCATCCGGATGGCTTGGCACAGCGCGGGAACTTACCGCGTCGCTGACGGTCGCGGTGGAGCCGCTTCGGGTACGCTGCGCTTTGCGCCGCTGAACAGCTGGCCGGACAACGCCAACCTCGACAAGGCTCGTCGCCTGCTTTGGCCAATCAAGCAGAAGTATGGCCGCAGCATCTCGTGGGCCGACTTGATGATCCTCACTGGAAACGTCTCGTTGGAATCGATGGGGCTGAAGACGTTCGGTTTCGCCGGTGGTCGTGAAGATGTGTTTGAACCGGAGATTGACGTCTACTGGGGTCCGGAAAGCGAATGGCTCGGTGACAAACGTTACACGGGGGACCGCCAACTGGAGAATCCGCTCGGCGCCGTGCAGATGGGTTTGATCTACGTCAACCCTGAAGGCCCGAATGGAAAGCCTGAACCTCTGGCCGCCGCTCGCGATATTCGCGAAACGTTTGGCCGGATGGCGATGAGCGACGAAGAAACGGTTGCCTTGATCGCCGGCGGACACACCTTTGGCAAAGCCCACGGCGCGGCGAACCCAGCCGAGTACGTCGGTCCCGAGCCGGAAGCTGCCGGCATCGAAGAGCAAGGCCTTGGCTGGAAGAACAAGTTCGGTAAGGGAAATGGCGACGATACGATCACTAGTGGACTGGAAGGGGCATGGACCTCGACGCCCACCGAATGGTCGAACGATTACTTCACCAATCTCTTCAAGTACGAGTGGGAGCTGACTAAGAGCCCCGCAGGAGCTCAGCAGTGGACTCCGAAGAACGCCGAGGCTCAAGGCACAGTGCCCGACGCACACGACAAGAGCAAGAAGCACGCTCCGATCATGTTTACCACCGACTTGGCTCTGAAAGCCGATCCTGCTTACAACAAGGTCTCGAAGCGGTTCCTCGAGAACCCAGACCAATTTGCGGACGCCTTTGCTCGCGCTTGGTACAAGCTGACCCATCGCGATATGGGTCCGCACGTTCGCTTGCTCGGCAAGGAAGTTCCGCCAGCTCAAATCTGGCAAGACCCGGTTCCGGCCGTCGATCATCCGCTGGTGAATGCTGAAGACATTGCCGCGCTGAAGACCAAGCTGCTGAACTCAGGTCTTTCGACTTCGGACCTGGTAGGAACTGCCTGGGCCTCGGCCTCGACTTTCCGCGGGACAGATCTGCGCGGCGGAGCGAACGGCGCGCGGATTCGGCTCGCTCCCCAGAA
>JBJTQD010000879.1:0-6448 GCA_046075445.1 Planctomycetota bacterium | reverse complement strand
GATCCCCTCGATCTCGACTTGACCGGTAAGCGTGCGCGGCGGGAGTCGCGTATAGCTGGGCGAAATCACCTCGACCTTTTCGACCGTGATCGCTGGGTTTGGCTTGACGCTGACCGAGTAGGTGTCCGATCGCCCGTCGTTGGCAGTGACATAGTAAGTCAACGGACCATCGATACCGGTGGGCGTAGTGGAGAGTTCCAGTTGGTAAGAGTTGGTTGTTCCCGACTTAAGCATCGCGACGGGAACTTCGACGTGCTGTCCATCGGCAGTCGAGTAAACCAGTTTGACTTCGTCAGGGTCATGCCGCCCGCGAATCTCGGCGGTCACGAGTAGCTTCTGACCGAAGAATACGTCGGTGTTGCCCGGAGTGACTTTGGTGACTTCGGCGATGCTCGGTGCGGAGATGCTCGACACGGGGTTGAGGATGCGAGCGATCGAAGGCCAAGGGCTTTTCGGAGAGAGCAGGGTGTAGGCCACCAGAGCGGCGACGAGCCCGACAAAACCGAAGCCCAATTTAATTGCCCGGGAGCGGTCGACTTTTTCAGTGGCTGAAATTCGCGAGAGGTCGCGGGCCGCTCGTTGGGAGATAGCGTGGACGACCGCTTCTTTGCCCGCCGGCCCGTCTTCCTTGACCTGCAGATAATTGACCAAACTGTTGTGGAAGTTGTCGCTGCTCTCTTCGATCATTCGAGCCGCGTAGAGCCGATGAATCCGGCGCAGGAAAAGAACGATGACTTGGCTCCAGGCGATCCACAAGGCTCCGGCCGCCAGCAGCAGGAAAGACGCGATTCGAGCCGCAGTCCCAAATTGAATCAGCCAAGAGTCAACCAGAATCCCGACCAGCAGAAAGCCGAGCGTCCAAAGACCCAGCGTCAGCAGGCCAGCCGACAGTTCGGTCAGTTTGACCTGTTGTCGCGTGCTCTCCAGTTGCTGTTCGACGTATTGATCGAACTGGCTACCGGGCGAGCGCGTTTCGGACGGTGGAGTTTGAACGGACATGGCGACTGGGACCACTAGCTCTGGGAAAAATCGCGGCCGTGAGGATGGCTAACTCGGGGCGAGTTACCCTCGGGTTTGGATCGAACCAAACGGCGAAAGAAATTCAAAATTTCTCCGATCGACCGAATTATAGACGTTGGGTTGGCCAGAAAATTCCCTCAGTCGGATGTTTAGCCGGGAATTTGCAGCAAATCAGCCGCGGCAAGCGGGATTTTCGGGGTGGATGCCCGGTCCCTAAATCAGACAGTCAGCAGGTTGCACTAGTTTCGCGGTGGTGGTCCGAATCCGCCGCGTCGTCCCGGGAGTTGATACTTTTTCTGAATGTAGAGCTGTCGCAGTTCCCGGTTCATCCGCTCGGGAGGCATCCGGTCGAGGCTGTCTCGCTGTTCGGCCGTCAGTTCCTGGACATAAAACTTGTGCAGGTCTTCTTCGCTGGCGTATGGTCGGCGGACGAGCGTCAAGAGCAAACGCAAACGAGCTTCGCGGCCCTCGGGCACCATGCTTTGGCCTTCACTCGAAAAGCTTGCAAAGAGTTTGGCCAAGTCCTCGTCTTTCACGATATCCAGCAGTTGCGGGTTCGCCCGCCCGGGAACGAACGCGAAATTGATCAGCCGTCGGAAGAGCGCGGCCGGTGCAATCTCTCCGCGAAACATCATGCGGACCATTTGATTGACGTTCGAATTGTTGCTCGTATCTTCAGCCAATTGGTTCGCGATCTTTTTGATCTCCTCGCTTCGTTCTCGAGCGAAATCATCAACCCATTTCTCGACGACCTCCAAATCGCGATTGGAGAAGGGAAGCGCATTGGAGTCGCGGGATTGATCTCGCATCAGCTGCTGAATCGCGGTAACCCTTTTTTCCAAGTCGGTCTCGTCAAGAATCTTAGGCTGAATGATCGGGTCGAGCCCGCGGTACCAGCTGTAGAAACGCTTGAGTACCATCATTAATCGCTCTGCGTGGGGATGAGCCTGAATTTGCTGATAGAGGTCTCGCATCGCAACTTGCTGTGCGGGCGGGAGCGCATAGAAGGTGTCTCGCTTGCGCCGCAGTTCAAACAGTTGCTCTTGGTCCATCGAGCGGACGCGGGTGTCGGCTTCTTTGAGCTCTGCGGAAGTTGCTACTCGCGGAACAGGAGGGGCTGGTCTGGCGCCGGCGACAATGCCCAAGCCAATGCTGGCAATGATCACGAGCATCCACGGCGCCCAGAATTCCGGACACCGCAGCCAGCGCGATGCTTGAGAGTAACGAAGGGAGGCGCTCATTGGTTCGAACCTCCCATGCCGTCACCGAACAGGCCTTCCTGATCCAGCAGTTCCAGAAAACGAATGTCATCCACCTTGTTGAACAGGTCGACGTTTTCGATCACCGGCAGGTCGCGGAGCAGCTCTTGGTAAGGCTGGTTCTGAAGCGAGCGGGTCACCGAGTAAGCGCCCCCGAAGAGGGCCAAGGGGAGAGCCGAAAAGGCGAGTAGCCTCAGCGGCACGGTCCAAGTTTTGCGCTGTTTCTTTCGCTGGAGTTGCACGTCCTCTGAAAGAACCAGTTCGATCGTGCTGCGGGTGAAGCTCTCGGTCGGTTCGCCGGTCGGCAGTTCATCCAGCAAGTCCCAAGTTCGTTCCAGTTCGCGCAGCCGCTCGCGGTAGCCTGGATCGGAGGCCAACCGCAGCTCAATCTTTTGGCTTTGCTCAGCCGTCAGCTCGCCGTCCAGATACGCAACGAGTTCATCGTCGGTCTCTTCGCGGCGATCGTCGGGATGGAAAGAGGCTTCAGTCATCGGTTGCGATATGGTGTTGAGATTAGGCTGGGTGAACTAGTTGGTTGTCTTTGCTTTGCAGGAAGGGACGCGAGGTCGTTATTTTTTTGGGAGGCGAATTTTATTCGTCGTCTTCAATGCGGCGACTGGTGTCTGGAGGGAGTCCTGATTTGATATACGGTTCGAGGATTTCTTTCAGGTTGGCGCGAGCTCTGGAGAGCAGCGACTTTACAGCTTGAGTTGTCAGCCCCATCGTCTCGGCGATTTCCTGATAGCTCATGTTTTCAAACTTGCTCAGGAGAATGGCAGTCTTTTGTCGCTCGTTCAAAGCTTGGATCGCGAGGCTGACCATTTCAGCGGCTTCCCGCTTGTCGGCTCGACGAGCCGGCATCGTACCGCTGGTTGCTTGGGCCATCGTGTCGAGTGGTTTCGCCGAATACTCGCCGCTTTCGACGACATCGACGTTGATCTCCTTTCTCAGTTGACGGCGGCGAATGGCATTGCTGGCGACATTGTGCACGATTGTAAAGAGCCAAGTGGCGAACCGCGCGCCTGGCTGGTAAGTCTCCCGCGCCCGGTAGACGCGGAGAAAAACTTCCTGAGCCAAATCTTCCGCGATTTCAGGAGTGACCGCATGCTGGAAAAACGCGATCACTCGACGTTGATACTTGGCGACGAGTTGCTCGTAAGCAACCGCGCTGCCCTGACGAACCTGCAGCATCAGCCGCACGTCGGGGTCGAGCAATTCGTAATTGGTCGGGCCAGGCGGGGGCGACTGGCTCGGCTCGGAATCGTCTTCGACAGACAAGTTCGCAGTCCCAATGAGTGCCATCGTTCACAATCCAACGGGCTCAAGTTGGGCTGGGCCGACCTCAGTCAGCTCGCACAAATTGAACCAGTTCACTACGTCGAAGTTTCGCTGCCAGCGTCCGGTCAGAGGATAGAATCCCAAAAAAGGAAACGAAAAATAGGCATTCTGGCGGACCGGCCCAGCGAACCGGCCCAGCGGACCGGCCCAGCGAACCGGCTGGAATTCCCAGCCCTCAAGTGCCATCTCGCGGGCACTTCACGCCTAACTTACCGATCTGCCAGAGTTGGCAGGTTCACCAATGAGCCGGTCGCCAGATCAACTGTTTGCCGCCGCAATTGGCCGCAAGCCGCATTGATCTTGTCACCTTTTCGCTGGCGAAACTTCACCGTCACTCCATGCCGCTCAAGAATCTCCCGGAACTCGGCGATCGCCTTGTTGCTGGGAGTCTTGTACGGCAACCCCGCGACCGGATTATAAGGAATGACGTTGAGCAGGGCGACTCGCCCTGCGAGGAGTCGGCCCAATTCCTCCGCGTGGGCTGGCCGATCGTTGAGTTGGTCCAGGAGCACGTATTCGAACGTCAATCGCCGCCCGGTGTGCTCAAAGAACTCATCCGCCGCCTGCAAAATCGCGGCGATGCCTATCTTGCGATTGACGGGCACCAACTGGTCGCGAAGCTGGTCGTTAGGCGCGTGCAGGCTGACCGCCAGATGATATCGGCAGTCCAGTTCTGCCAAGCGGCGAATGGCCGGTGGCAAGCCGACTGTTGAAATCGTGATCCGTCGAGCCGAAATGCCGAGGCCTTGCTCATCGCTGGCGATCGCCAACGTCTTGGTAACATTTTCCAGATTAGCCAGCGGTTCGCCCATGCCCATCATCACAATGTGGCTCAGTCGTTCTTCCGACGGTAGCAATCGCTGCAGGCGCAGCATCTGCTCAAGAATCTCGCCGCTGGTCAGATTCCGCTCGACTCCGTTCAGTCCACTGGCGCAGAAGACGCAGCCCATCGCGCAGCCGACTTGACTGCTAACACAAATCGTCCGCCGCGGACCATCGCGGAGGAGCACGCATTCGATCACACCACCATCGTGCAATCGCAACAGCAGCTTCTCGGTTCCGTCTTCGCTCTGCTGATGCTTGAGAATCGTCGTGGTCCAGAGCTGAAAATCCTGCTCCAGCTCGCGCCTCAGTGCGGCCGGCAGATCCGACATTGCGTCAAACGATTCGGCTCGGCTCTGCAGCACCCAGCGGCGGATTTGCGCGGCCCGAAACCGGGGCAATCCTTTCGTGGCGAGCCACTCCGGGAGCGAATCAAGTTCAGCCAGAAGATGCTTCATATGTCTTTTGAGTAACGTAAATGCGTCGTGGTAATTGCTTGTCCGTGAGCCCGGGCTGCGCTAAGTAGAGAAAGTCGAGAAAATCACGCAGCACGAACGGCATGGCTGTGTTCAGGTCCCGTCGGCCGACTTAGGATGATCATCGCAGGAGCAAGCTAGTGTTTATCTTAGCAACGACTGCGGCGGTGCGACGAGGTTCCATTCGTTCGCGATGTTTATTCCGCTAACTTCTCTTGAGACACTGATTTCAATTGGAATGCTGAGAGTGGCCGGATGATGCAACCTGATGACGAAGTTTGCCTTTGTTTTCATGTTACCCGGCGGAAGCTGGAGAACTGGATTCGCCTCGAGCGGCCCGTCGTTGCGGCTCAGTTGAGCGAATGTTTTGGGGCGGGAACGGGCTGTGGCTGGTGCCGCCCCTTTCTCAAGCGACTGTTCGCAGCGGGGCAAACGGCCGAGCGATCGGCGAGTAAGTCGCCAGAAGAAGAGCCCATGGAGCTTCCTTCGGCTGGCGACTATGCGCAGGCCCGGCAGCAGTACATCCGCGCTGGAAAAGGAACCCCGCCAGCTGGGCCAGCCCCGCGGCCGGAGTCATGAACAAGCCACGAATCGCCTCGAATCGCCTGCCGTCTGGGCAAAATCGCCGCATTTCGCTATAGTTCTACTAGTGGCTTCACAAGGGATCTGGGTCCCTGTCTCTCCCCTTTTAATTCAAAGCGTGTTTGAGCTCTAAACCTATGGCTGCCAAGAAGAAACCGAAACCGATCGACGAATCCGCCATCAAGAAAAAGCCTCGCAAGAAGAAAGAGGCTAGCGAGAAGGCAGAAGCCTCTCCCTAGGTGAAAAAGACTCGGGCCAAAAAGGAACCGGAAGTCGTCCGCCTGAAGATTTTCTGGGGCGTTTTCAACCATCAACTCAAGCGAGTCGCGCTGTTTGACTTCAACCAACGCAAAGCGGCTGAGAAACGAGCCGAAGAGCTTTCCACTGGTGACAAGCCTCCACACTTTGTTCAAAAGATCAAAGAGAAAGTCGAAGAGTCGAAAGAGAAGGCTTAAGGTTTGCGGTTTGACGAACATAAACAGATTAACCGTTTATTTGTTTTTGTTTGCATAATAAAGATTGCGCTGGGGTAGGTCGAGAAGGCCTACCCTTTTTTGTTGCCCGAATCTGATCGGATGTAGCTCGCTAGTCATGGCTCCACCAACGCAAGGTCGGGTGTTGGCCTACGCTCCCCGTCAGCCGGATCTTCGTTTACTCCTTAGCCTTTTCTTCGTTTAGCCCGTAGCCGGAGCCCAAAGCCGTGAGGCTTTGGCGCAGGTGAGGCGAAGCAAGGAACGACACCCCACTCAGTTTTCGCGGACCGGACTTGCGCTTCGCCTAGCCTACGGCAACGGGCTAAACGATGAAGCCCCCAGTTGGCCAGCGCGGTTAAGTCTGCAACCGTTTCTTCCGCGCGGTGGGTGCGCACCGCGACGATGCGGTAAATGAATGGAGTACCGCCCGCGCGGCTGCGACCCACCCTACCAACTCGCTAGTCATGGCTCCACCGAC
>JBJTQD010000878.1:0-6280 GCA_046075445.1 Planctomycetota bacterium | reverse complement strand
CTCGCCAGCAGCGGCAGGGCTACCAAAGCGAGCAAGCGGCGGAATGACTTGAGTGCTGAGAAGTACATTGAGTCCCTGAATTGCTTGTCTCGACGAGCGGCACGGGAGCAGGAGCAACGAGTCCTTATCCCAGTCACTGACCATGCAAGCAGAAAATTTCGGGTGAATGCCAACCGTCAGAATAATCCAAAACAGCCGATCATTCAGCAGGAGCAGTCCGTTCAGTCGACGTGAGAGCTTGCCGCAAATCGGCAATCGGCCGATACTCAGGGAATGAAAACTGTCGACAGACCGAATAATGATCAGGAAATCGAACTTGAGACGGCGGGGCTGTGCCTGCGTTTCGTGCGTATCGGTGATCGCTTTCAGCTGCGCGTCTCGATCGACGGCGCGTTGTTTTTGGAAGCCGCAGCTGGTTCCGACAACCAAGCTTGGCCGGCGGCGCCGCCGCTACAGCAGCTGCACGAGCAAGTCTTGCCAACTGGTCCGGTTGTCTTGGGGGTCGGATCGGCGGGAACGACCCACTGGTCAGCTTCCTTCGCGGCCAAGGGGCCAGGCGTGGTCTGGTGCGAGTACGCCGCGCGAGTCAGCCGAACTTGGGCGCCGGAAAGCGAGTGGCTGGGGACGAGCTTTCGGATTGGCAAGGGCTGGGACCTGTCGCTTGGGCAAAATGAATTGACTCTCACCCGCCAATCGCGAAAAGTTCTGCTGCAAACGCTGGGGCCAGAAAGTCAGCTGACAGCAAACCGGGCCGGCAGCTTTGAGCTCGCACCTGCCAAAGATTTCATCCAGCGGTCGAATACGATTCAGTGGCGGTTGGCAATTTGTTTGAGCTGAATGGAAAACGTTCGAATTTGCACGCATTTTTGAATAAGTTGTGGGATCACGCTCGAAAAGCTGGTAAGCCAAATTCTCGCCGCTCTGTCAGATTGGCGTCCAAAAACGGGCACGTGATTTGCATCTGTTAGTTAATCGAACCTGAAATTCCTGACGAAAAGTGACAAACAGTCGTTAGGATGAGGGAAAATCGGAGCGTTAAGGGAACCAACCTGCTCCGGTCGAAGTAGAGACTAGAAGAGTTTTTGAGATAGTTTTTGGAGAATCGAAGACAATGTGGTTGTACATCTTGATGGTTTTGCTTCCTGGTCTCGTGCTTTCGGGCTGGGCCAGCATGCTGGTCAACTCGCGATTTAAGTACTACTCCAACGTCCCGACGACGCGCGGCTACACCGGCGCTCAGGCGGCTCAGCGACTGCTCGATGCGGCTGGGATTCGCGACGTGAAGATCGTGCGCGAAAGCGGCTTTCTGCATGACCATTACAACCCGACCGACAAGACACTCGCTTTGTCGCCCGACGTCTATGACCGCACTTCGGTCGCTGCCGTTGCCGTCGCGACGCACGAAGCCGGTCATGCCATTCAACATGCAACTGGTTACTACCCGCTGCAACTCCGTTCAATGCTGGTTCCTGCAGTTCAGTTCGGCAGCCCGATTTCCTGGGTGCTGATTGTTCTGGGATCGGCTTTGGCTGGCGGAGCTGGTGCGGCTGGGGGAATGTCCAGCGCACTGGGGATGGGAATCCTGCTGTTCGGAATTCTCTGTTTCAGCTTGGTCGTGCTGTTCCAGTTAATCACGCTGCCGGTAGAGTTCAACGCCAGCAATCGAGCGAAAAAGCTCGTGCTTGAGTCGGGCATCATCGGTCATCAAGAGCGTGAGGGTATGGACAAGGTTTTGAACGCGGCTGCTTTGACCTATGTCGCTGCCTTCGTCTCCTCGCTGCTGACGCTGCTGTACTATCTGCTGCGTTCAGGATTGCTTGGAAATAGCAATGACTAATTTGTCGAGCTCTTGACCTGTCGGGTCAGCTCTTCAGATTTTCAATGGAAAACTTCTCTCGCCCCTGACGGCCCACAGCGCCCTCAGGGGCGATTTTTTTGCCTTGCCATTTAGCAGGCGCTCATCAGAGCAGCTAACGACTTTTTCTCTTGCCCCGAAGGGCCCACCAAGCGTTGAGCATTTGCTGCTTGGTTGCGCCAGGATTAGCACGGTAGAACTCCCGCACATGGCGGTTGTACGCGAATTGTGGCTCGATTTGTCGCTTGCTCCCGGCCGTCTGCTGGTAACACCTCACCACTTCAGCGAGTGTCGCGCCGATGCGATTGTGCACATAGTCGCGGACGGCAGCATTGAATTGAAAGCCGCGGCCGCAGTGCTCCCGGAAAAAGTCACTCAGCTCGCGAGAACAGCGCCAACCCGGGCCAATTCGCGTGCTGAGCGTAAACGAGCTGGGCATCTTGCCGCGACCTGAATGCCGCGGTTTTGCTGGTTCGCATTCAACGCCAGAGAGCAAAGCCGCGATCCGCTGTTGGAGAATTTCTTTCGTGCCAGAAGATGGGAGTCCTTGGCGGCGACAGAATTCGGCCAGTTCATTCTTCAGCCAGTACCAAGCCGCGAACTCGTCGGGGCTGAGCTTGGCACTGAGTCGCGGACGAATCGAATTCACCAGCGAGATCCTTGCTGAATAGATAAATGGACAGGGCTGGTGCGGGCCCACGCACGACGCGCAAGCTGCACCAGCCCTATCTCCCTGACTTCAAGAGTTTGCTGAATGTATCTGCGAATCAGCGCTTCCACTCAGGCAGTTTTCGGCCCGGTGTCCAAGGTGCCCCCAGAGCGTCAAACTTCGCCAGCAGTGCCGGGATTTCGGTATCGAGCAGCGTCCGCAGTTCAGCGGCAGTCTTCTCGTATTCGGCTCCGGCAATTTCAAACTGCTTGCGATGCGTTCCGGTCGGACCTGTGGTGCTGCCCATCGCGCCAAACATGGCGTTGGTCAACCGCCCGCTTATCCCCGGCATCGCATCTTCGTTCCGGCTGGAACGGGTCGGATCGCCAGTGAACTTCTGCTGCAAGTCGAGCAGTCGCAGTTGCATTGCCCGAACTTCTTTCCAGTTAGCAGGATCAACCTGCGCGGAGTTTTGCGTCAGCTGCTCAACCGCGGCCAGCTGATCGGCTGCTTCGGTCGCCAGTTGGCTGGCTGCCGTCACCGCATTGGAGAGCTTCGCCACTTGATCGCAAAAGCTGAGAATTTCTTGGCGATTGATTTCGGTCAGGTCGCCAAAGCCGAGCGGTTCGATCTCGAATTCGGTCGGCGGGATCAACTGAGTGATTTCACCGTCGACCATCTTGGAGACTTCCACGGTGTACTTTCCTGGCACGGCGGCAGCACCCGCGCCGCCTCCGCGACCACCGCGACGTCCGCCGCCTCCCCCTGCCCCGCCGGTAAAGGCAGCGTGCCGGAGATCCCAGTTCGTTCGGGTCATTCCCTTGGAAGTGCTTACGGGGAGTTTGCGAACGACATTTCCCGAGGCATCGCGAATCGTCAACCAAACCGATGGTCCAACCTCGCGGTCCTCGGCTTTCAAATCCTCCCAGCTTGGGTAGAAGACATCGCGGCCGCCGGCGGCCGCTTTGCGATCGTTCTCCTGACGTACCGACTTCTTCGACTTCAGCGAATCCTTCAGGTAGTAGGTGAAGGCGACGCCGTATTCCGGATTGGGGGCTGTGTAGAAGTTCGAACCTTGGAAAGCTCGAGCTCCACCGGCCATCGGAGCAACTTGTCGATAGATCTGTCCCTTCTTGATCGGGAACATGTGATTCTTCTCGAGCAGCTCAGGATTTACCTGTCGCAGCGGCGAGTAGTCATCAAGGATCATGAACCCGCGACCGAAGGTAGCGAGGACGAGGTCATTCTCATCGCGCTGAATCTCAATTTCGCGAACCTGAATGGTTGGCATACCGCCACGGAGCTGGAACCATTTCTCTCCTCCGTCGACTGTGCAGAAGCAACCGAACTCCGTGCCGCAGAAGAGCAGTTTTGGGTTCACATGGTCCTGCTTGAGGGTGTAAACCGTTCCGCGCTCCGGCAGGTTGTTGGCCAGCAGCGACCAATTCAGGCCGCGGTCGGTCGACTTCAGAATGTAAGGACGAAAGTCTCCCCGCTTGTGATTGTTCAGCGATACGTAAACGGTGTTCCCATCGAACAGGTCGGCTTCGATATCGCTGACGAAAGCGTATTCGGGCACATCCAGAGAGCCGAACTTGTCGACTTTCCGCCAATTCTGCCCGCCATCTTCACTGACTTGAATCAAGCCATCGTCGGTGCCGCAGTAAATCAAACCCTGCACAACCGGCGATTCATCAACGGCAACGATCGCGCCGTACATCGAGGTCGAATTGTTTTTGGCAACCGTATCCAGGCCCCAAACTCGGCCCATGACCTTGAGTGTATTGCGGTCAATTTGTCGGGTCAGGTCGGGACTGATTGCGGTCCAGTTGTCGCCCCGGTCATCGGAGCGGAACAGAATCTGCGATCCGAAGTAAAGCCGCTTGTTGTTGTGCGGTGAGATTAGCAGCGGGCTGTCCCAGTGCCACTTGAGCGCTGGTCCTTCGGCGGACTCCTGCGGCTTGATGTCGAGCGCTTCGCCCGTCTTACGGTTGAAGCGAATCAGACCGCCATGCTGCCACTGGGAGTAAACGGTGTCTGGATCGAGCGGATCGACTGCTGGATCAAAACCATCGCCAAAGACGGTCACAAACCAATCGCTATTGCGGATACCGTGAACATTATTCGTCCGCGATGGTCCGCCTTGAGTCGCATTATCCTGTGTTCCACCGTAGACGTAATAGAACGGCTTTTCGCGGGAAACCGCGACCCGATAGAACTGGGTGAGTGGCAGGTTCGCCTTATAGTCGTAAGTTTTGCCGCGATCCCAAGTTTCATACAGACCACCATCGCAGCCAATCAGCAAGTGATTCTCGTCAGCTGGGTCGACGACGATCGCGTGATTGTCGACGTGCTTGTCGGCGTCACTCATTGGGACAAACGTGGTGCCACCATCTTCGGTCACCCACAAATTGGTCCCGAGCGAATAGACGCGATCGAGCTTATGGGGGCAGGCGACGATTTCTTGATAATACTGAGGGCTTTCGGAGACGTGGTCGCTCATCCGTTGCCATGTTTCACCGCGGTTGGTGCTGCGATAAAAGCCGCTTTGACCGGCGATCGCTTCGACAATCGCGTAGACGACTTCAGGATTTACCGGCGAAATCGCCATGCCAATCCGGCCGAGGTCTCCGCCCGGCAAGCCACGATTGATTTTCCGCCAAGTCGCGCCGCCATCGGTCGACTTGTAGATCGTCGACTCGGGTCCACCATCGATCAGCACCCATTGATGTCGCCGACGTTGGTAGCTCGTGGCGTACATGATATCCGGATTGACTGGGTCGAGATGAACTTCGTTGATTCCAGTGTTCTCGCTGATTTTCAGAATCTGAGACCAAGTCTTCCCGCCATCGGTTGTCTTGTAGAGACCGCGGTCTCCGCCTTCTTTCCAGAGTGGTCCTTGGGCGGCGACGAAGACCGTGTTGCTGTCTGCCGGGTGAACGACAATCTTGCCGATGTGTTCGCTGTTCTCCAGCCCGACCTTGGTAAAGCTTTGACCGCCATCGGTTGATTTGTAGAGGCCATCGCCATAGCCGACGCTGCGCTGCGAGTTGTTTTCGCCGCTGCCGACCCAAATCGTAAAGCGATCGTTGGGGTCAATCGCGACGCAGCCGATAGAGTACGAACCGTAGTTGTCAAAAATCGGCTGGAAGGTCACGCCGCTATTGGTCGTTTTCCAGACGCCTCCCGATGAAGCGACGACGTACCAGACGCTGCGGTCGTATGGGTCAACAGCGATATCGCCAATTCGACCCGACATGAAGGCCGGACCGATGTTGCGGAAGCGGAGTGCCGAGACCAGTTCGGAGTTGATCCCCGGCTGCTTATCTTGAGGCTCATCCGAGTCTTGAGCCCAGGCGGGCCCGGCAAGCAGCAGCAAACTGAACGCGGCAACGGTCAAGCGAGAAAACGTCATGGTGACCTCTGAGAAGAAGCAATCGTCAAGAATGTTCGTTCGCCATCCAGCAAGGAAGCAGTGGTTCGCTCCGCGGTGGCTGAATAGAGCCCCTCCACTTTAATCAGGATGCTGCGAGGAACAACCGGCGATAAGGCCGGCCTTGCGAGTTCGGAGGGTCGAAAAGAACGGCTTCTGATTCGCCGCACTGCCGAACGGGGAAAATCCAGCGAAAATCATGTTACTTTGGATACCGCTCTCAGCGGCTGCGATCCCTCTCGGGCAGGTCG
Source organism: Planctomycetota bacterium (assembly GCA_046075445.1). GTDB lineage: Bacteria > Planctomycetota > Planctomycetia > Pirellulales > Pirellulaceae > BJ22. Next base: position 92 of record JBJTQD010000878.1, on the reverse strand, counting down.
CGGTACTGTCGATGGCACTGAGTACAATTCGCTTTGAGGGCTTTCAGTTGTGCGGCTGCGGCAGCGGATTGCTCTGGGGTGGCCTCGCCGCG
>JBJTQD010000877.1:0-2904 GCA_046075445.1 Planctomycetota bacterium | reverse complement strand
GATCCCCGACGAAACGCTCGACGCGGTCTTCGACAAGTACTGGCCGACCGAGCTGCAGATTCACATGCACATGAATGGCGACGCGGCCGCGGACCAGGCGCTGCGGGCGATCGCCAAGGCGGTAAAAAAACATGGAATGCGCGATCACCGTCCGGTGTTTGTGCACGCGACCTGGCTGCGGCCCGATCAAATCGCCCTGATCAAGGAGTACGGCGCTGTCCCCAGCTTCCTCACGGCGGGAATCATCCCGGGCGGCGACTCGGTCGTGCGGCTCTGGGGCCCCGAGCGATCGGCTGGAGCGATGGCTTCGCGGACCTTCCTCCGCGCGGGGCTTCCCTTCACCTTCTCCCACGATGCGCCGGTCTCCCCGACGCCCTCAATTCTGGCCCTGGTCGATGCGGGCGTGAACCGGCTTTCAGGAAGCGGCAAAGTGGTCGGCCCCGATGAACGGATTCCGCCTTACGACGCGCTCCGCGCAGTGACAGCGACGGCGGCTTATCAGCTGAAAGAGGAAAAGTCGAAGGGAACGCTGGAGGCCGGCAAACTCGCCGACCTTGTGGTCTTGGACAAGAACCCGCTGAAGGTCGAGCCAACGACGATCAAGGACATTCTCGTCCTCGAAACGATCAAGGAAGGCAACACGGTATTCAAGCGTTAGGTCGACCCGCTGGCGGGAAAGAAGAGGCTCTCACGGACGCACAGTTGCACGGAGGGAAGCCAAAGGAGTGATTCGAAGGATTTGCGCGTACCAAGTCCAATCAGCTCAAACACAGAGCAAGCAATGGCCAGCGATTTGCCGGCTCACCTCTTCAAGTCGGCTCAACTGGAGCGAGCTCGTTTGACCAACTCTTTGAAAGTCCCTCGCAGTGATTTGTGGAGATGACGGGCGAAGCTGCTATTCAAATTGCGAATCGCAATCAACTCAACAACATCGGCGAAATCCTTGTAAGTGCGCCGCAAACTCCCTAACCCACAGGCCAGCTTCATTTCGATCAAGCGAGCCAGATTGACGACGGCCAACCCCTCTTTCTGTTCTACGTTTGCCTCGCCAATGGGTTCGGGGACCGTGACCTCGGAATCACGTCCAGCTTTTTCGCCTGCAATCAAGAATTGAATGGCGAGTCCGCCAGTCGTACGAAACTCTCTGGCGGCCTCATTCCAGAGATGCCCCGAGTCTGCCATCAACTGCTTCACTCGCGCGACGTCACTTGGACAAATGACTAAGTCCAAATCAGTGGTGTTGCGCTGATAGCCATGAAGACAAACGGCCACCCCTCCGCAAATGGAGTGTGGAATCTCTGACTCGCTGAGCAAAGAGTGACTCTGCACCGCGAGTTCCCAAAGCGACTCGTTACCCAACATTGCATAAACCTGTCGCGCCTCGACCATCTTGTGTCAGCCCTTTCAGGGCCAATTATACCAGATGAACATTTATTCGCCTTAAAAACGAAGTGTTGCTCTGGAATTTGGGCGTGGGCGGAGTTTGCTTTTAACTTACCGCACGCGGACTTTGACCTGTTTCAGCCGACCCGAGAAGGCGTTCTTTTCGCCTTCACCGTAAGCCTCGTCAACGGCAGTCCCCGTATCGACCCCCGTGTCGGCCGTATCGTCCAGCGAGAAGGTGTTGGCTTGGGTTTTCGAGATATTACCTTCGCCCACTTTCTCGCCATCGATAAACAAGGTCGCTTTGCCACCCGCTCCGCGATCGCCTGCCGCGCCGCCGTAGTCGAAGGCGACCTTCAGCGTGTGCTTGCCGTCGGTGATCGCTCGCGTGCCCTCGACCTGATACAACTCCAAACCAAGGAAGTTGTAGGTAAAGGATGGCTTGCCATGGTTGACCCAGAACGCCCAACCACCGAAGCGACCTCCTTGAGCGAGGAGCACGCCGTGATTCTTGTCTCCCTTCACCTCTACTTCGGCTTCCAAGTCGAACGAGGTGTTTTTGACATTGATAAAGGCGTTCTCCGTCATGTAGACCATGCCAGGATAAACCGTCAGTTCCATCCGGCCGTTCATCAAATCAGGCCGTCCGGCGATTCGAGAGTCAAATCGCTCGATCGTCCGGTCATCAATCGGCAGTACGTGATGGGAGATCGCTTCCTGAGTGAACAGGTCCTGCAACTCCTTGAGCTTGGCTGGATTCTCGGCAGCCAGATTGCGCGACATGCTGAAATCTTCGTCGACGTGGTACAACTCCCAGATGTCCTCAGCGAGCGGACGTCGCGGTGCGCCTTCCCACGGTGCCTTGTGAATGGTTCCGGCAAACCAGCCATCGTGATAGACGGCCCGATTCCCAGCGATTTCAAAGTACTGGGTTTCGCGTCGTTCCGGCGCCTTGGGCGCATCGAAACTGTAAACCATGCTCACCCCTTCGATCGGCTTTTGAGGAACACCGTTGACTTCCTTAGGGGCGGGAACTTTGGCTGCCTCGAAAATCGTCGGAGCTAAGTCGACGACGTGGTGGAATTGGCTGCGGACTTCACCCTTGGCCTTGATTCCCTGCGGCCAGTGAAAGACGAGTCCATTCCGGGTTCCGCCGAAATTGCTCGCCACCTGCTTGGTCCAAGTGAAGGGAGTATTTCCGGCAACCGCCCAGCCGGCGGCAAAGTGGTTGTAGCACTCGGGACTGCCCCACTGGTCGATCTTCTGCAGCATGAACTGGGTCGTTTCCGGAACGCCGTTAAAGTAGGTGTTCTCGTTAAACATGCCAAGCATCCCGCCCTCGGCGCTCGAGCCATTATCGCCCACGCAATAGACGACCAACGTGTTGTCGAGTTCCCCCATCTCTTCCAGACTCTGGACCAGCCGACCTACTTCGTTGTCGGTGTGTGATGCGAAACCGGCGAAGACTTCCATTTGCCGAGCAAACAAACGCTGCTCGTCCGCAGTCAACTTGTCCCAGTC
>JBJTQD010000876.1:0-4749 GCA_046075445.1 Planctomycetota bacterium | reverse complement strand
TCCCGGTTGTTGGACGCCGTAGAGATCGAGCGTCTCTTGCGTCTCGCTGCTAAAGTCCGTCAGTTCAGGGATCGACGTCTGCATACGCGCGGCGAGTTCGTACTGCGAGATTCGTGTCTCCAGTTCCGGGTCTTGGTAGCGGCTGGCAGCCAGCCGATTGAGCTGGTTGATCTCGTCAATCAATTGCCGCTGGGCGCTTTGGCAAACGCCTTCGGGGTTTCCAATGTAATGAACCGCCGCGCCGCGCGATTGAAACTGGACACCTTGGAAACGACTCGGCAGAAATCCGGCGGACCACTGTCGCGAAGAGATGGGCTGGGCGCCGCCGCACTTGCTGTTTGAGGTCATCACGACAAACCCGGGTAGGCTCTCGGTCTCGCATCCCAAACCGTACAGCAGCCAACTCCCCATGCTCGGGCGGCCTTTGATGATCGAGCCCGAGTTCATGAAGGCGTGAGCCGGATCGTGATTGATCTGCTCGGTGTAGAGCGAGCGGATGATGCAGATGTCGTCAGCGATTCCACCGATCTCAGGAAACAGCTCGCTGATCTCCTGCCCTGAAGTCCCCCATTTGCGAAACTCATACTGCGGTCCGAACGCTTTGAGTGGCGTGTTTTGCAGCTGAGCCAGTTGCTGGCCGGCGGTGAACGAAGCGGGAAACGGTTGCCCGTCGAGCTCTTTCAGCTTGGGCTTGTAATCGAAGCTTTCCAGTTGCGAGGGGCCACCCGCCATACAGAGATGGATAATCCGTTTGGCCTTGGGAGGGTAATGCAGTTCGCTGAGCACGCCATCGCCGAGCGTTGGGGCGGCGCCGGTAGAAGCTGATCCGCCCAGCAATAAATTCAGGGCAACGCTGCCGAGCCCCAGTCCTGCTCCGCGAAGGAACGTCCGCCGCTGCAAGTCGCGTCGCCAATTGGCCAAAAGTTCAGGTTGGTTCAGCCGCGTGTGCATGGTGGGCTCAGTAACGGGTGATCGTCTCGTGGAGGTTCAGCAGCGCGCGGCCGATGCTCGTCCAAGCAGCTAGTTCCGCCATGTCGTAGCGGCTTGGGTCGAGCGAAGGGATTTTTCGCGGCAGCTTCGCAGCGTCTTCCGAAGCGGTTTTGAAATGCCCGCGCTGGCTAGTTAAGAAAGTCGCCAGCGAATCGAGTTCGGCGGGTTCGGGCTTTCGCAGCAGCGTCCGCTCAAACAATCGCTCTAGTCGCTGGCGATCGTCGCCGGGCTCGCCGAGAGCGAGCACCGCCAAGCCGGTTGCGGCTTCGAGGAAACCGGGATCGTTGAGCAAGGTGAGTGCCTGCAGCGGCGTGTTCGCTTCGTTCCGAATCCCCGTGCACTCTTCCCGGGGCGGTGCATCGAAGTTGGCCAGCAGCGGATGGAGGAACGTTCGCTGCCAGTGCATGTAGACGCTGCGCCGGTAACGCCGGTCGTCCTTCTGCTCGGGATAATCGCGATCGGGGAACTGCAACTGGGAGTAATAGCCGGTCGGCTGGTATGGAAAGATCGGTGGGCCGCCGAGATCGGGGACCAGCAGGCCAGAGATAGCCAGAGCGTTGTCGCGAACGATTTCGGCTTCCAGGCGCCGCGCATTCTGATGCGAAAGCCAGAGGTTCTTGGGATCGCGTTCAAGTGCTTCCGGCGAGGGAAGACTGCTGCGCTGGTAAGCGGCCGAGGTGACGATCAGCTTGACCAAGTGTTTGGTGTCCCAGCCGCTTTCGCGAAATTCGACGGCCAACCAATTGAGCAGGTCGGGATGGGTTGGATACTGCCCTTGGATGCCGAAATCATCGAGTACCGCCGAGAGTCCTGTGCCAAAAAAATGTTCCCAGAGTCGGTTGACCTGCACGCGAGCGGTCAGCGGATTTTCCGGCGCGATGAGCCAGCGCGCGAGATCGAGTCGCGTGAGCAGCTGTGGCTCATCAGAGTTCGGCCCGCGCGGATTCGTGTCGTTTGCGGCGACCACCACACTCAGAAATTCAGGGATCCCCGGTACAACAACTTCGCCCGTCTCGTTTGTCCAATCGCCACGCGGAAGCACGCGCGTTGTCAGCGGCTTGTCACTCGGCTGGGAAACTTGAACCCAAGCCTTTCCGTCGCGACAGTCGCGGATTGCAGCTTCGAGTTGCCGCAGCGCACCGCGGTCCGAGGGCGAGACGGCGAGTGCGAGTTGTCTTGCCGTGCCAGGAGCTGTTTCTAATGTTTCGCGGTTCACTGGTTGGCCCAGCGCTAAACCAAAATCAAGCGCGGTGCGAGCATCGAGCGGAACGAGCGGCGAGGCGCTCCAGCGCAACTGCCTCGCGGCGGTTCCCTTGAGCGTGATTACCAATTGTTCGCCGGGCTGAAGTTCCAGCGGTTGGTCGAGAACCCAGACAGCGCTAATTCCAGCAGCAACTCGTCCCGGGACGCGCCAAGTGTTACCGATGCCAAGGTGCTCGGCATTATTGAAGTAGGTGGGCTGCTTGGCCGGCGCATCGGCAAAGTGAATTCGGAGCGGAGACTTTTTTCCATCAGCCGCCTGGCGTTCCCAAGCGAGCGACAAATTCATCCGCGCGCTGGGGTCAGGATGAATCGAATCGGCTCCAGCAACGTGCGGGAGCAATTCCAACCGGAGCGATTGGATTGGGAAATCCGTTTTGGGAATGGTGAACGTGAACGAGTCGAGTTTCTCGGCAGTCAAACTGACTTGCCCGTCTGCTGCGACGGTAAAGCCCGCAGTTGCATCGCTCTCGGGCGCTTCATCGGGTTTTGAGTTTTCCGCTGTCGCAGTAGTCGGCTTGAGCGGCGACCAACCCGTAGGATGTTGCTGGAGGAATTGGCCGAGCATCGCGAGCCACTGGGCAGCCGCCGCTTTCGAGTCGTCGTTTTGCAATAACCGCTGGGCGGCGGCGATCGCCAGTTCGTCGCGCTGCTGAGCCAGCCGCGCGCTTCGCTGCTGGAGATAAGGAACGTCGACCAGAATTTCCGGCGGGAAGGGATGATCGTTGGACCAGCCGCGGAGGTCCGGGTTTGGCGTGTAGCCATAGTCTTGGTAGACGCCCCACTGCTTCAGGTCGCCAAAGAAGGCCGCCATCCGATAGAAGTCGCGAGTCGAGAACGGATCGTACTTGTGATCGTGGCACTCTGCGCAGCCGAGCGTCGAGCCGAGCCAGGCGCCCGCGACGGTGCGAACGCGGTCAGCCGAGTATTTCGCGAGATATTCTTTCGGTTGGGCTCCACCTTCACGCGTCACCATGTTGAGACGATTAAAGCAGGATGCGGTCAGGTCCTCGGCGGTTGGGTTGGGGAGCAGGTCGCCGGCGACTTGTTTGAGCGTGAACTGGTCGAAGGGCAGATTGCGATTGAGGGCGTCGATGACCCAGTCGCGGTAGGGGAAAACGTTTTGATTTTGGTCGCCGTGGTAGCCGACAGTGTCAGCGTAGCGGACCACATCGAGCCACGCCGGCGCCATCCGCTCGCCAAAGTGTGGTGAGGCGATCAACTGGTCGACGAGTTTTTCATAAGCCGCTGCTGAATGGTCACTTCGCCACGCGGCCAGCTGTTCGGGAGTTGGCGGCAAGCCGGTTAAGTCGAGACAGATTCGGCGGAGGAGCGTCTCGGCATCGGCGGGGGCAGCCGGCGTTAACGCTTGTCGCGCGAGGGCGCGATTGATAAACGCATCGATCGGATGGAGTGGGGCTTGGCCGGCAAGCTGGGGGACTTCCGGCCGAGTCGGAACCACGTAGGCCCAGTGCTGCTCATAGGCGGCGCCGGCAACCACCCAGCGGCGAAGCGTCTGCTTGTCGGTTCCCGAAAGCTGCTTCTGCGTATCGGGCGGTGGCATCACGAGGTCGGGATCGTCGGACTCAATTCGAGCCAGCAGTTCGCTGGCCGACCAGTCAGCCGGGTCAAGCGCGCCGCCGGCGATTGCGGAGTCGCGATTGTCCAGTCGCAGGTCGGCTTGCCGCTGTTTCGCATCCGGACCGTGACAGGCAAAGCAGTTTTCAGCCAGCAGCGGACGAATGTCTCGGTTGTACCGCGGGTCATCGGCAGCTTGGGCACTGAGTTGAATGCAGCACAGCATTAGCATCAGTGAGGCCAAGCTACTGCGCAGTATCATCCCTGTCATCGCCGATCGCTCCGCGTTTTCCCGCCAATGACGCGTCATGCTTAGCCTTGGTCGATCCCGAGGTCCTCAAGCTTGAACAGCGAGTGCAGCTTAACGCCGACTTTCGCCATTGCTTCTTCGCCCCCCTGCTGGCGGTCGACAATGCAGATGCAATGTTCGATCTTCAGGCCGGCAGCGCGGGCTGATTCGATCGCTTTTAACGAGCTTCCGCCGCTGGTGACGACGTCTTCGAGAATCACTGCGCGGTCGTCGTGATCGAATGGACCTTCGACCAACTGACCCATGCCGTGGGTCTTTGCTTCTTTGCGAACGATGAAGCCACGCAGCGGGATCCCGCATTGCCAAGCGACGGTGATGGTCGAGGCAGTGATTGGGTCAGCGCCGATTGCCATGCCACCGACAAGATCGGGAATGCCGATTCGCTCGAGTACACCCAGAACGCCATGCGCAATCACGTTGGCCGTTTCGCCGTCGAGCGTCACGCGGCGCAAGTCGAGATAAAACTTTGCCGTTTTTCCCGAAGCGAGGGTGAAATTCCCGAACTTCACAGCCTTCTGGAGAATCAGTTCCTTGAGTCGATCGGCTTGGTACATCGTGATATCCTGAGTGGGCAGATAGTTGACTGGCTGCGGCGGATGTCGCCTGCTTCC
>JBJTQD010000875.1:0-708 GCA_046075445.1 Planctomycetota bacterium | reverse complement strand
TGAAACGATCGGCGACTTGACCCGCTCTCTGCGAGACCTGAACCGGCCAATGCCCGTCGCGGCCTGGTCGCAGGGACCGCACGATGGCTGGGGCGGCTTTCTCGATGGACGGCGCAGGCGTTCGCCCAATCCGGATGAACTTCGGAGCCAGGCTCTCCATGCGATCTCCTCTCGAATCACTTCACTCTACTGGTTCAATCTCAGCCTCGAAGGGCTGCTGAAGTTTCCTGATACTTGGGAGCCCATGCGGCGACTGGGCCGCGAGTTGTACGTGCTGGAGCCGATTTTGCTGAGCGGCGGTGCTTATGCGTTTGAGCGGCGGCGAACTGGGGAGGGAAGACCCGATTGGGATCTCGCTTCGATCGTATCGCCAGCCGCAACGCTCCTGTTCGCCCTCGATACGGCTTATGTAATCGACCCAGCCGTTAACGAGTTCCGTTTTGCTCCGCCCCGCCAAGCCGAATTTCGGTTCCGATTGCCGCCATGGCAGCGAGAGCCCAAAGAGCTGTTTCGATTGGATGCTGACGGAGTTTCTGAGGCGGACTGGCGATTGGATGGAGAGCACGTGGTCATTAGCGGATCGTTTAGTGGCGACGCGATCTTTCTCGTCGGCAGCGATACGAAGTTGCGGGAAACGTGTCTGCAGCGGCTAAGTCAGGCCCGTGCTCACGAGGCGGCTCATCCTGTTGAGCTTGAGCAGCTGCAAAG
>JBJTQD010000874.1:0-2502 GCA_046075445.1 Planctomycetota bacterium | reverse complement strand
GATCGAGAATTTTGCGGTAATCCTTATCAGCGAACGCCTTGCCCTTGCCGAGCTTCTCATCGTTCTTGACCCGGTCCATGTGGTTCGAGTCCACATCGCAAACCGCCACGATGTCGGCAAATCGAGCATGATCATATGCGTCGCCCGTGCCCATGCCGCCGACGCCGATACAGCCGACTCTGGGCCGATCGTTTTTCATCCGGTTCGCAAACGCTGGCTGATTCCAGGGAATGTAAGGAACAAAAGCCAACCCCGCGGACGCGGCGCCCGCCGTCTGGAGAAACTCGCGACGCGAGCCTGGACGCTGTACTTTTCCCGATCGACCAGCCTGATTCTTGTCAGCCACCCTGATGTCTCCTGAAACCGAAGTGCTCAAGTTCCCGCTTTAAGGAATTGCGAGCGTCACTAAACGCAGCGTCCAGCCAGCCCGGGATGTTAAGCCGTAAAGAGTAACCCTTCCAATCGCTGAGGTAAATCAGGCAAACGGGAGCGACTTTGCGGGCTCGCCAGCAGTCCGCCGGGGCGAAGGGGAAACAGCCACCCCCTCACGTGCCAGCGACCGCGAATTTCTCGTGTTTTCGTGGTCGCGGCAGCTGGAAAACGTCGAAGAGTGCGGCAGGATTGCGCCTCTCGAGCGGGAGAACACCAGCGGGAACCAAAAATGGCGAATAGAAGTAGGATGTCGACCTAACCGCATGGTGGGCCAGCGCGGCGGGTGGCCGGGTAATGGTGGAAGGCGATTCGCGCGGACTTGACCCACCCTACAAAACGGGGACCGGGTAAATTGAGATAGCAGATCAACCTAGCCGCGTGGTGGGTTGGCGCCGCGGGTGGCTGGGTACTAATGGAAGGCGATTCACGCGGACTTGACCCACCCTACAAAACTACTTAAGGACTCAAATGAGCATGGACCAAGGCTCTTCAAACTCGCTGCTGAACCTCCCGCGAACCAAACTGGTGGCGACAATTGGCCCAGCCAGCCGCGAACCGGATACGCTCCGCAAATTGATCGCCACGGGTGTCGACGTCTTTCGGCTCAACATGGCTCACGCTGACCTGACCGTACACCAAGAATCGGTCGACCGCATCCGAGCCGCCTCGAAAGCACTCGATCGCACGGTCGGCATACTGGTCGACCTGGCTGGCCCGAAGATTCGGCTTGGTCAACTCCACACCGATCCGCTGGAACTCCACACGGGAGACTCGATCGATTTTGTGCGCGGCGAGAAACCAGCCAACGCGCACGAGCTGACCTGCGGCTACGCTCCGCTCTTGGATGAAGTCCAAATCGGCGACGAGATCGCGCTGGCCGATGGCATCGCGCGATTGACGATCGTTTCCAAAACGGCCGACCGAGCCACTTGCCGAGTCGTCGACAGCGGCACGATTCGCTCCCGCCAAGGCGTCAACCTGCCGGGCACCAAACTGAGCGTCCCGGCTCTTCTTCCCGCCGATCGCCGCAATGCGGACTGGGCAGCGAAAGCCGGAATCGATTACATCAGCCTCTCGTTCGTCCGCACTCCCGACGAAGTTCGCGAACTGAAAGCGATGGTTCGGGGAGCAGGGAGCTCTGCCCAAATCGTCGCCAAGAACGAAAAACGCGAAGCGCTCGACAATCTCGAAGCAATTGTTGCCGAAGCCGATGCGGTGATGGTTGCCCGCGGCGACCTCGGGGTTGAAATCGCGATCGAAAAGACACCGCTGGCTCAAAAGCGAATCATCCGGACTTGTTTACAGCTGGGCAAGCCGGTGATCGTCGCCTCGCAGATGCTCGAGAGCATGCATCATTCAAAGCAGCCCACACGAGCTGAAGTCAGCGACGTGGCCAACGCCATTCTCGACGGCGCCGATGCCTGCATGCTCTCCGGCGAAACGGCGATCGGCGAGTTTCCGGTCGATGCGGTGCGCATGATGAAGAAGATCATGGGCGAGACCGAGCAGATGCTGCGGTATCGCTCCAGCCGCATGTCTTCCAAAGAAAGCGAATCGGGCTGGTCGGTCGTCGATTCCGTCATGCTCGGCGCCGCGCAAATCGCCCGGCGACTGGACGCGCGAATGGTCGTGATCGCCAGCAGTACGCCGGATGCGGCGCTGGTCAAATCGAAACAGCGAGATTTCGTCCCCACCATTTGCCTCTCGCACAACGATAAGGCAGCCCAGCAAATGAGCCTCTACTGGGGGATCATCCCGCTGCAGGCTCCGCAGAAATTCGGTTACGGCGAGTTACCAAGGTTCGTAATCAATTGGGCCAAGCAACAAGCGAAAATCAATCGCGGCGAACGCGTTGTGATTGTGATGGACAACGAGTTCCTGCCGGAAGTTCACGATACCGTGATGGTCGTGGAGATTGATTAGGGCAGGGGAGGGGAATTGGTTGGCGTCGATCGCCCTATGGTTCGCGACTTGTCTTTTTGAGATGCCCGCTGAGTGTTTGCCGTTTCGCGGCAGCCTGTCATGGCCAGCCGCTTCTGCGCTGCACCTCGCCTGCGCCAAGGCCGGAAG
>JBJTQD010000873.1:0-1507 GCA_046075445.1 Planctomycetota bacterium | reverse complement strand
CATCTCTTCGAGACTCTGAACCAGTCGACCTACTTCGTTGTCGGTGTGAGATGCGAAACCTGCGAAGACTTCCATTTGCCGAGCAAACAGCCGCTGCTCGTCGGCAGTCAACTTGTCCCAGTCTTTGATGGCTTCGGGCTTGGGAGCAAGCTTGGTTCCGGGCGGAACCACTCCGAGCGCGATTTGTTTGGCCAGCGTTTGCTCGCGGAGTTTATCCCAGCCCTGATCGAACTGGCCGCGGTACTTTTCGATCCACTCTTTCGGTGCGTGATGCGGAGCATGCGTCGCCCCGGTCGCGAAGTACATGAAGAATGGCTTGTCCGGAGTCAATGCCTGCTGGGCCTGCATCCAAGCGACCGCCTGATTGGTCATGTCGGTCGTGAAATGATAGTTGGGATCATTCTCCGGCTTCCGCTGGAACGTCGTGCCGTGGGCGATCATCGGGTCCCATTGATTTGTTTCGCCACCAATGAAGCCGTAAAACTCTTCGAAGCCGGAGCGAGTGGGCCAGCGATCAAACGGGCCACTGACGCTCACTTCCCAAGGGGGTGTCTCGTGATACTTGCCCCAAGCTGAAGTCGAGTACCCGTTCTGGCGCAGCACTTCGGCCATCGGCGTGATCGACTGTGGGCGAACTCCTGTGTTGCCAGGATAAGCCGTCGCGAGTTCCATGATCGCCCCAGCGTTATTGCTGTGGTGGTTGTAACCGGTCAGCAACGCGGTTCGGGTTGGACTGCAGAGGGCCGTAGTGTGAAAGCGATTGTATTTCAGGCCATTTTGAGCCAGCCGCTCCAAGGTCGGCATCTTGCAGGGTCCGCCGAAGGCGCTGGAATGCCCAAAGCCGATGTCATCAATCAGCACGACGATGATGTTCGGCGCGCCAGCCGGAGCAGTGACTTGCCATCGTGCGGGCGGGGTCGTATCGCGGGCGTCGAGCTCTTTGTAAAACGGCGCGGCCGGCTCGCGAATCGGCAACACCGTCCGGTCGAGTTCTCCTTGGCAGGCAAAGGCTTGGAGCGATTGAGCTCCCACAAGCCAAAAACAGAACGCGCCGATCAATGCAGGCCAAGATTGCGCTTGCAAGAATTTGAACATCATTGAGATACCTGTGCCAAAGAGATCGAAAAATCAGAGTCGCTCAACACAGCAAACATCGTACCATTCCACTGTCGACCAGAGCGGTACCGTTTGCAAAACAAACCAAACATCGCCAGAACGCGTGAGCTTGTTTTCCCATCTAGAAAACCACTCGTTCGCGGAATTGTACCAAAGGAATCGCCGCACCCGGGCGGATCGGCACACTTCGGGCAGAAAGCGCCCGATCGGGCACTGTGGAATGCCCGCTCGGGCTTGCCGATTGGGTCATAGCGGTCAGATCTACTTGGCCCGCAAACTTTGCAGCTGCTCAAGCTCAACAGGATGAGCCGCCTCGTGAGCACGGGCCTGACTTAGCCGCTGCAGACACGTTTCCCGCAACTTCGTATCGCTGCCGACGAGAAAGATCGCG
>JBJTQD010000872.1:0-2290 GCA_046075445.1 Planctomycetota bacterium | reverse complement strand
CCCGCAGGGGATAATCCGCCTCAGGATCCCAATCGCCTCTGAGTCCCAACAACCGACCTTGGCGCAACTGGTCGTAATAAGCAGGTGCCTCGACCGGAAAACGAATTCCCAGCGGATACTCCGGCGGACACTCGCCGCCGTAACAACAGCCATTCATCAAGCAGCCAATTCGACCGATCGCCAATCCCAATAACATGGCCGGCGCGACGACATCCAGCACCAGCCTCACTGGGAGCTTCCAAATTCGCGGCGCCAACGCCAACACCAGAAAAGCCCCAAATAGACTCCCGTAAACGACCAATCCACCTTTCGTCACGTCGACGAGGCTGACCAAAAACTGCTGCAGGTTGACGAACTGAAACTGATCCCACTTCTGTGCGACGTAAAAAACACGCGCTCCCAGGATCCCGACGATGACCATGAAAAAACAGAGCGTGAACATCCGGTCCAAGTCGAGACCGACTTGGCTCGCCCGGCGAAAGACCAAAGCAACCGCTGCCGGAATCGCCAGAGTCAGACAGACGCCGTAACCACGAATCGCTACACCCAACGGGATTTTCGCTCCCAGAGGATCGTCGGGATTCAAACCCTGGACCTCGACTCCGGGAAGTACAAAGTAAAGCAGCAGCGAGATCGCGATCGCGAATGGAGCAAATAGCCCGACCGCTTTACTCAAACCTTCACTGCGGGACGTCCAGCCAACTAAGCCTGCGACCAGCAACCACCAAGCGAGTTGCAAGGGCCAACCCAACCACTCGTGCGGAATAACCAAAAGTGTTTGGTTCATCAGTTCGCGCTCACCAGCAGATTGTCCAGTAAACGCGTCGTCCCAACTTTTGCTGCTACGAGCAAAACTACGGGCAACATAAACTCGCGAACGGGCTCCAGCGTGTCAGGATTTGCAACGAGAGCATAATCGACTTGGCTGACACCAGCCTGGCGAAGTTGATCCTGCATCCAAGCCGAAAGCTTCGCGCCGTCACGTACGCCGTCGCGAATCATTCGCTCGGCCGCAGCCAGAGTCCGAGAAAGGCTCAAACCAATCGTCCGCTCGGCTGGCGAGAGATAACGATTGCGGGAACTCATCGCCAGACCATCCGGGTCGCGAACGGTGGGACACATCCGAATTTCGCAGGGCACATTCAAGTCGGCAACCATTTTGCGAACAACGGCCACCTGCTGAAAATCCTTCTGCCCCAGATAACAGATATCCGCGCGGGTCATGTTCAGCAGCTTCAGCACCACCGTCGCGACTCCCCGAAAATGAGTTGGCCGCGCGGCGCCCTCCCAGCCCCGGGCGACCGAAGGCGGTTCGACATACGTCGAAAAACCGGGAGGATAAATTTCCTCCTCTTTTGGAACTAAGACCGCATCGACTCCCTCCGCTGCGAGCAATTCCAAATCTTCGCCAAGAGTGCGAGGGTATTTCGCCAAATCTTCCGTCGGCGCAAATTGAGTTGGATTCACAAAAATAGTGGCAATAACCCGGTCGCAATCAATTCGAGCCGCTTTGACCAAACTCAAATGCCCAGCATGCAGCGCCCCCATTGTCGGGACGACGCCAATCTTCTGACCTGCCGCACGCCACTGACCAACCAGTTCAGCCAGCCAACTCACCCCACCCTGACGGAGCATCTTAAATAAAGCCTTCCAGTTAAGTGTCCCACCAATTCGAAGCCGTTATGCAACCGCCTAAAAAAGTCATTTGATGACTCAATTGCTCCACCCACCCCGAAAGCTGGACAGATAGCCCGTGCTTTTTTCGGAGGAAGATGCAGTCTTGAAGGTAGCCGATTTGGCCTGATTCGCCTACCGAAAGACTGGAACTCAGCCGGGTCGGCTTCTATCCTTGTGATAGCCTCGATTTGCCTCCTCTTACCTCTGGCCTTGGTTTCGATCGCAACCCATTTTAGCCAGATGTCGATGCCGTCTCAGGTCCGGCTGAGCCGGTTGAAATCATTGTCAGTGTAGTTCCCCCACAAATCATGGGTTAACTGACAGAAACGGTATCCTGTGCTAAATTTTGCGGTAGCTCTCTGGCCCTTCCTAATGGCAGTAAACGACTGTCCTACGAAGCCCAAGCAAATTGGGCTTCAAGCTGTTACCGTCGAAATTATCTCTTGCTCTAACCGGTCATCCCCATGAACCAGACCAATCATCGCAATCAGGTGACCGGGGCAACGCCTAATGAAGGCGAGACGGTTACGGAGCAAGAAGAACAGGAAGAGGGATTAATCGACGAGCAGGGCAAAAAGTTCTTGCTCTTCAATCTCGCTCCCAGTTGGCTGGT
>JBJTQD010000871.1:0-1859 GCA_046075445.1 Planctomycetota bacterium | reverse complement strand
GGTTTCACGTCGAGGCACTTACCGCTGCGCAGCTTGCCCCGACAGTAGTTCCAAAGTCGCTGAAAGTCTTCCATGTCCCGTTTCGTCAGGAAACAGGGAAAGACGCCGACCATCGAGAGCGTGAAAAAGGTGACGTTGGGAATCATCATGGCGATTCCCAAATGGAGGCAAGCGATCGGCAGGAGTACCCAGCGGCGGTACTTTTCAAACCAGACCAGCAGCGGAAAGGCTCCTTCGACCATTACCGTTCCGAACGTGATTAGCTTCCTCAGTAGTCCGCCGTAAGCCAGCGTGATCCAAGGCATGCTGCTCGGCCCCCACATGTCGCTAGCCACCGTCCAGTGAAACGCATCGCCGGTTACCCAGCCCGGATCTTGAGCGAATTTGTAGGGGAGGCTGATCGCATAAATCAGCGCGATATTGATTTGCAACATCCGCACCGGCCAGGCAAACACGGTGCTCCGCGGTTGTAGGCCACGGCGGCTGCGCAGCCAAGCGTCCAGCGACCAAGTCGCCCCGAGGTCGATGAACAGGCTGTAGAGCAAGACCATTCGCCAGACGACCTCTTCGCCGTTGACGATGTAAGGATTGCGGTAGATCATCGCATGGATCAGCACCAGCAAGCCTACTGTGGCCCAGCGGGTTTTCAGGCCGATTGTAAATAGAATCGTAAGCAGGACCCCAACCAGCCAGAAAGTCTCGATCGGAATCCAGCCCTCGGTCCAGTAGAAAAGTCCCAGGTAACCGTTGACGCGGGGATTGATGAAGTCAGCCGACGTCAGCGAAATCATCCCATCGGCGGCGAAGAAACGGCTCCAGTTGGGATACATGCAAAGGAACATCAGCAGCGCCAGCAAGCCGGTGCAGATCCGAAACAGAGCCAGCGGCCGCGCGTCGAGCCGCGCGAACCAGAAGGGATTCCAATTCCGACAAAGAGCTGCAAACATTTCGGTGATTCCTTGATTCGGTGCTTCCGGTGCGGCGCTGATAATCAGCGGCTGGAGGTGACGTTCCGTGTGAGTTTGCCGGCAGGAGTCAGTTGAGGACTAAGCCCAATCGCCTCGGCAGCTTCATTGGCCAGCGCAAAATCGCTGACCGTATCCGTTTGTACGAAGTTCTCGAGCAACTGTTGCTCTTTCACTGCCACCATCGGCGGCAGGATGTACTGGTACTTCAGGTCGAACCGGATTCGCTCCAGCCTTTGTCCGCCGTATTCGGGAAATTGACGAGCGAGGTAGCGAGCGTAGGTTTCGTGAGCGACCGGATTGTTGTAGATGTTGAGATGGAATTTGGCTTCTTTGAAGTCGACCACCCAGCGTTGCCAGGTCGAACGCTCTGTTTGCCTCGGAAGGGGCAGAAGCCGCTCCACGGCCTGCTCGCCTTGTCCGTAGGTGGCGATGATTTCATAGCGCCAATTGAAGCGGCTTTGCAAACCGTACATCTGCCACTTGTTGTCCAGCCCGGCGAGGTGAGCGCCCCAGCGCCAGAGCCATTCGGATAGCTGAATACGGTAAGCCAGCTCAGGCGAGCAGGTGTTCTTTACTTGCTCGCGAGCAGCGACGGGTACGCTGTCGGGCAGATTGCACCAGCCGATAGTGGTCAGGATCAGAGCTGCGAGCAGGTTCAGCCCGATGCGTTGCCAGCGCGGTGGCAAGTTGGCTGCCGCCGAGTCGGATGGCAAGGAGTGAACTGCAGGGGAATTCGCGTCCATATTCGCTTCCCGATTTTCGGCTCATGCAAGGCAGAGAACTACCTGCCGCGTGCCGAATTGATTGACGCTGGTTGACTGGCGAACAAAAGGCTTTTCGTCGAGTTGGGCATCCTGCCTCGCCGGGTCAATGCGAAGCTCAATTTGCTGT
>JBJTQD010000870.1:0-4591 GCA_046075445.1 Planctomycetota bacterium | reverse complement strand
CGAAGAATCGGCGAGGTCGGGAGACCTGCGCCGAGCGCAGCCGGCTGTGGGGGAGAAGAAGCGGGTGGCGGGTTTGCAACGCGCGATCAGCTTGCGCTTCGCCTCGCCTTTGGCTACGGGCTAAACGAAAGAACCGGCGGCCAACACCCGACCTTGCGTCGGTGGAGCCATGACTAGCCGGCTACTGCGGCCCACCCCCTATTTCTTCAAACAGCTGCGGTTCGGCGCTTCGGCGAGCAAACTTCGTGGCGCAAAAAAACCGCCGGGTTCTCGAATGAAAACCCGGCGGTCTTAAGTTTGTCGATTGGTTTCAATTGCGGCGAATGATCTGGGACGTTACCCAAAGACGCAAGTGAATCCGAAACAACCTAGATTAACCAGATTGTTACTTAACCATATCCTTGAGAGCCTTCAGCGGACGTACGCGAACGGTACGGCTTGCTGGCTTCGGATCGGCCCAGACCATTTCGTTGGTGCCGGGCTTGCGAACTTGACGACGAGGCAGAGCGGGCTTGTTCTTGACAACAATCTTGCAGAGGCCGGGAATGGCGAACAATCCGACACTGCCCTTCTTGGCAATGCTCTTTTCGATTTCAGTGGTCAAGGCTTCAAATACCGAGTTGATATCCTTCTTGGACATGCCGGTTGATTCGGCAATGTTGTTCAGAACTTCGGTCTTTGAAGGGGCTTTGCCTGCGGCGGGTTTCTTAGCCATGCGAGCTTTCTCCTAGGTCTGTGAGCTGTGAAAAACGCTGGAATGCGTGTAAAACGCGAGAATTAGACAAATTAGAGCCGAAATTACAAGCGGATTGAGCGCCGAAAGGGGGCAAAAGCCCGAATTTTTCGGAAAATTTCCCGATTCCGCCTCCATAATTCGTTGTTTTTGAGCAATTCCCCTCAATTAATTGGCTTTTTTCCGAAAGCTCCTGCCCTCTTTCCACGGTTTAACAGCCAGTGCCAAATCAACCGACCACAACCGATCGCTGGACTTCCCAAGAGACCGCTTGGATGCGCGAGGCTCTTGAGCTCGCCACAAAGGGCGCAGGTGGTGCTGAGCCCAACCCGTTGGTTGGTTGCGTTCTTGTTAAGAACAATCAAGTGATTGGCAAAGGTTATCACGCGAGTTATGGTTCGGCGCATGCAGAGGTCGAAGCGTTACGCTCACTCGCCGACCAAGCCGACGCCCGCGGTTCCACAGCCTTCGTCTCGCTCGAGCCTTGCTCTCATTTCGGTAAGACGCCACCCTGCGCTGATGCTTTAATTGCAGCGAAGGTCAGCCGCGTGGTGATTGCCCAACTCGACCCATTCCCCCAAGTTGACGGCCGCGGACTTGAGAAACTTCAGCAAGCCGGAATCCAAGTCGAGGTCGGGCTACTCGAAGCCGAAGCGCGCGAGCTGAACGCGCCGTATCTCAAACGACTGACTACTGGACTCCCTTGGGTCATTGCCAAATGGGCTATGTCACTCGACGGGAAAATCGCCACCAAAACTGGTGAGAGCCAATGGATTAGTTGCGAACAGTCACGCGCCGAAGCGCATCAGGTCCGCGGACGACTCGATGCGATCCTAGTCGGATCGGGAACCGCTCTGGCTGATGACCCGCTTCTGACAGCCCGCCCGCCGGGAAATCGCGTCCCCCGCCGGGTCGTGTTCGACTCTCAAGCCCGACTGCCGCTGACTAGCCGACTAGTTGGCTCGGTCGAGGAAGCTCCTGTCATTCTGGTCACTACAGAGCAAGTCGCCGCAGCGCGTGAAGCCGAGTTCCTCAAGCGCGGCGTTTCACTTTGGAAATTCCCCGGTTCAGAGGGAGAGCGGATCGCGGCGACGCTGAAAAGATTAGCCGCCGAGGGGGCGACGAATGTGCTCGTCGAGGGCGGTCCCCCGTTGCTAGGCCAATTCGCAGCGGCCGAACAAATCGACGAACTGCAAATCTATGTTGCACCGAAAATCATCGGTGGCGATTCATCTCCGGGGCCGATTGGCGCGCCTGGCTGGAGCCAACTCGCGGCCTGCCCTACCCTGCGATTGGTAGACCAACAGCAACTCGGTCCCGACCTGAAACTGGTTTATCGGCGTTGAGCCAGCGTTCTACTGGGCTGGATTCGCCGTCATCGCAGCTCGGCCGTTGACGGTCCCCAGCGTGTTGTCGCTTGCCGCCGAGACTTCGACCACCGGTTGCCCTGGTTGGTCAGCCACCAGCGAAGCGGTCATCGTAATCGTTTCGCCCGCTCGCATCTCGAGAATCCGATCGATTTTGACCTCGTTCTTCTGAGCGTTGGTGAAGCTGGCTGGAATCGGCGATTCGAGATTGACGATTCGTGTTCCCGGCGGAATCAGAATCGCGAGATCGACGTTCTTATCCGAGACCTGACGATTATTGCGGACGGTGATTCGAATTCGGCCCGGAGTTCGACCATCTGCCGGTACGGCTTCGAGTGGTTCGACGAGCACTTGCAGCGCGCCTTGCGGGTCAGCCGGAATTCCAATTGCTCCGCCACCTTGATTGGGCTGGGCCGGCGGTTGGTTATTCGCCGGAGGCTGGTTCGGCAACGCATTGTTACCCGGCTCAATTCGCAGGTCGTAACGCTTTTCGGCTGCCGCTCCGCTCGGTGTGGTCAGCGTGAACTGACTGAAGGCGTTTCCGTCCGGCTGCAATGCGAGGTATTGGACTTGGAATGGAATCGCTTGTCCTGGCTCAAGCCGGTTGATGGAAAATGCGATGTCGTTCCCGACGTTGCTCGCCGGCGGATAAGACGAGGCCTTTTGCGGACTGAGCGACGGTGAGAAGCGATTCAAAATCGTGATGGTTTCCAGCGGCGTATTTCCGGTGTTGCGAACCGTTGCGTTGACAATCGTCAGATTGCCAGCCTTCAAGATGGGTTCGCCATTGACCTCAAGCGAAGCCGCACCTTGGACGGATTGAGTCACATCGAGACAGCGCTTGACTGTTGCGGTATGTCCTTGCTCAGCTGTCACGTTTAGAACAAAGCACTGGACGCCGCCGGCGACGACGTCAAAGACTAGTGGAATCGACTTCGATTCGCCGAAAGCCAAATCGCCGACGTTCGCGACGATTGGATTGCCCAACGACACGGCGCGCAGTCCGGGGTCGTATTGCACATTGAGCGTAATGTTTCTCAGCGGCGCGTCGCACTGATTGACTACTTTGATCGTGTAGCTGGCTTGTTCGCCCATCCGAGCTTCTCGCGGACCGTTGATTTCCAGTCCGAGACAAGGAGCCGCGACATTGGTCTCACCGCAAGCTTCGGTCTTCAGTTTGTCGTCGGCGCTATTAACTTCGAAACAAAGCCGCTTGACGCCCCGCTGGCTGCTTTTGAGTTGCACATCGATTACTCGGGGCGGACTATTGGGCGGAATATCCCCCAGTTTCCATTCGAAGCGAGTCCCGAATTCGCCTGGCTTGGGATTGCTGGTCAGGTACTGGATGTCACCCGCGATGTCATCGGTCGATACCACAACGTTGCGGCTGACTTGGTCGCCCGGGTTCGACACTTCGATCCGGTAGTTGAACGGCTCGCTCAATGCCGCTTCTTTCGGGCCAATCGTCTTGATCGTGAGAGCGGGTGCGCTCCACGTGACGCTGGTCAGCGCACTTTCGAGCAGTAATTCTGACTCGCCACCCACGGGCGGACGAATCACATCGACCCGGATTTGAGTTGTACCGGGGGTGACCTTGCCCGGAGTTTGTTGCAATTGTGCAGTCGCCTTGCCGTCGGCAGTCGTTTGCATCTCAGCCGTCTGTGAACCCGCCGGAGCGAATTCGGCTGGAACCCCGCCGATGATCGTGTAGCGAACCTTCCAGCCCGAAATGCCGGTGCCATCGACAACACGCGTGACCGAAGTGGTCAGCGGCTGGACCGTGCCACTTGCCGTTCGAATCGGAGTCGGAATGGCCCAAATGCCATCCACCCAGTGAATGATCGTCTGCGCTCGGCGCTTGTCCCAAGCTTGCGCGTTGGGAGCAACGCAGGTCAGGTAAGTCGTGCCCGGCGAGGCCGATGAGAGGCTGATGTACGTTTGCCCCTTGGCTACATCGAGGTCATCGACAGGAGTCGGCGTACCACGAGTCAGCAATTTCTCCTTCAAGCCCGTCCGGCCTTCAGCGTACTGCCCGTCCTGCTTCTTCGAGCTAGGCGGGACAAACTTGTTGAAGGTTGGGTGTTCCATTCCACCGACTTCGATGATTTGACCGACGCTGTCGTTGGAGAGCATCCACTCCAGCGGTTGGTTAATCACATAGTGGCCGTCGCCGCCGCAGATGCCGGCGAGGACGATCACTTCGCTGCCGACCGGGGCAACGATTCGCGCCGGCGTCATGATGATTTGCCCCATCTGACCATGGGTCGGCTTCAGAGGCGGCTTGGGAACGAGATGTTTCTTTTCGGCCTTGAGGCCCAATTTACGGCAACTGTTGCAACTGCCGCCGCACTTGCCGTCGCAATTCGGAACGTCAGCGGGTTGTGTGAAAGCCGGCTGCGGAGGGCCGCTGGCGGGAGTTGCAAAGACGCCGGTCGGGGCGCTGAAGTTGGGTGGCGGCGGAGTAGGAGCGAGGCTGCCTTGAGCCGCTGCC
>JBJTQD010000869.1:0-6040 GCA_046075445.1 Planctomycetota bacterium | reverse complement strand
CGGCCGCTCTACCCTGGGCTGGAGGCTGAAAGGCCGTTGGCCAGAAGAGCCGTGCTTGGTTGGAAAGCGGGAATGAGGGTTCTATGCTCTTCCGGTTTTTCTCCTGCTCGTCTGCTCTCCCCTCTACTCTCTCGCGCAGCGCAATGCCCGGCTTGCGCGAGCCTGCTAGCACTCCCATTCGCCTTCACGAGAATTTTGCTTCTCGCTAGACTGCCTGCTTGCGCCGCGGGACCTGAACGGATTCAGGGCGGCGATATGCTGATGAATTCTCGTGCTGAGAGGAAATGGAATGCCTCCCCGTCGACGCCTGCGCGAACTCGATTCGCACTCCGAAGGTTCTGACTCCCGGACCGAAACCACTTCGTCGGAACCGACCAACCTCCGCCGCCGAACCCCCTCCTGGCGCAGCGAGCGATCGCCTTGGCCACGGCGGATCGCCCTGCTCTGCTTCGGGTTGTTCGGTTGCGTATTGCTCGCGCCGAATCTGATCGGCTGGTTGGGCCTGCAGCAAGCTGCCATCGACTGGGCGCTCGCTGACTTCGATGGCAAGGTTCAAGTTCGCCAATTGTCGCTGGGCTGGTTCCAGCCGATCTCCGCGCGCGGCATTTCAATCACGGATGGGACTGGGCAGCCGCTCGCTGAAATTGAATCACTCAGCTCCACTCAGCGACTTGGTGGCTTTCTCTTCAACCGCAACCTCGGGCACTTTGAAATTGTTCGTCCCAATCTTCGCTTGCTGCTGCGTTACGGCGGGAGCAATCTCGAGGACGCCATTGCCAAGTACATGAACCAGCCGCCATCGAACGAGCCGGCTCTTCTGCCGCCGGCGACGCTATCGATTGTCGACGGCCGCGTCGAGATTGTGGGCGGGGGAAATCAGGAGACCACGCAGATCGAAGGTCTGCAAGTTCGCGTTGAGACAGCGACTTCCGTAGCCGCTTTACTGGCGACGATCGAAGCCAAGTTGGCCGACTCGCGCAACAGCGGCTCACTCGCTGCCCGCGTTCAGCTCGATGAAAAGTCATCCATCTTGAACATGGCCGACGGAAGCGTCGAGTTGTCGCTCGATCAGTTTCCCGTCAGCACGCTCGGGGCGCTGGCTCAGCGAGGCGTGCCGCGGATACAGGCGACCGGTCAGCTCAATGGCAAGGTGGCGATGCAATTCAAGGAAGGTGGCAATCAAGCGGCCGCGCGGCTGGAACAGTTGAATCTCTCCGATGCGCTGCTCGCCGCGCCCGACCTGCTCGGGCCCGACCAATTCGCCCTCCGCCAGCTGGCCGCCAATGGCAGCCTGGCTTGGCAAACCGGCACAGCGACCGCCGAGCAGTTCACTGCAACCTGCGATTTCGGGCAAGTCACCGCCAATGGACAGATGAGCGTTAAGGAATTGACCGAACTGGCGGGACAAGTGCGGCTCTCGCGAGCCCCGTTCCAGCTGGAAGGCAAGCTCGATCTGGCTCGCGTCGCTGCCCTGCTTCCGTCGACCCTGCATCTGCACGATGACCTCCGATTTGAGTCGGGTGAAGTGCAGTTTCAAGTGCTGAGCAAGCCGCAAGATGACGCCGCGCGGCTTTTGGTGAACATCGACACGACCAACTTCGTCGCCCGCCGGAACAACCAGCCAATCATGTGGCAGCAACCGCTGCGCGTCGTCGCCGACGTGACCCAGCGCGGAGGCTTGCCGCGCGTCGACCAGCTGCTTTGCCGTTCAGACTTTCTGACGGTCGAAGGGACTGCCGATGTGGAACAAGCTCAGCTGAAACTGAACGGCGATTTGGCTCGGCTGCAGCAGCAGCTGGGGCAATTTGTCGATCTAAGTGGATGGCAGTTGGCCGGGACGCTCAGCGGCGAGCTTGGTTGGCAGCTCTTCTCGCCGGACGAGTCGCCGTTGCCGCTGGAGATTGCTTCGCTCATTCCGCGAAACGCCCAGACGTTGAAATGGTCCGGGCAGGTCGCGATTACCAATCCAGTCTTGGGGCTTCCGCAGCAACCGGTCTGGACCGAATCGCAAATTGATTTCGAAGCTGCCGGAAACGCAGCGGTCGATTCGCAGTATCGCTGCGGGTTGCTCAGCGGCCAAGGTTCGGTGCGGCTGGGCAATGAGCAGCTGCAGTGGAAACTGAGTGAGCCGATTGTCGACTTGGCCGCCGCGCCGCGCTATTCAGCCGAGTGCAATTTGCAGGGCTCGATCGCGCGTTGGTTGAAACAGCTGCGGCCTTGGGTCGACCTCAGTTCGTTGGCCGTCGATGGGAACAGCACGCTCCGTACTCAAGCCATCTTGCAGTGGCCGACGCTGGAGCTCCGCAATCTCGATTATCTCGTCGAGCAATTTCAGTTCGTCGGATACGGGCTGAACGTCAACGAGCCGAAGCTCCAAGGCCAAGCCCAAGTGGCGGTCGACTTGCAGCGAGCGTTGGCTCAGATCGCCGACGTGACGCTGACCAGCAGTTCGCTGGCCGCGCGGGGCGAGCGGCTGCAGGCTGGCTACGCTGACTCAGCGTTGCAGGTGGCTGGCAGCATTGGCTTCCGAGCCGACGTCAATCGCCTGGCTGGCTGGTTCAATCTTTCGCCGACTCCGGAGAGCGTGCAGTATTTCGGACAAGCCGAAGGGGTGCTGAACCTCAGCTCCACGCCGCTGGAAATTGGGGCTCGCTTTGAAGCGTTGATTCCGGAGTTGCTGGCGGCTCAGCAAACGTCGCCCGTCGCTACTGGGACACCGGCAACCGCGAATTGGACGGAGCTGCTGAAAGAGACCAATGTCAAACTGAATGGCCAAGTTGGACTGAGTCAGGATTTTCAAAAGCTGACTGTCGAGCAGTTGGCTTTGCAAAGCAATTCGCTGGGCCTGCAAACCAAGGGGAAGATCGACGACTTGTGCGGGCAGCTGGTGCTCGATATGTCGGGCACGTGGAGCCCCAACTGGCAGCAGATTAACGGGCTGCTGGGAGCGTATTCGTATCAGCTCGTGCAGCTCGAAGGTCGCCAGACGCAGGCGTTTGCGGTTCGCGGACCGCTGCTGGCCGTGCCGGGCCAACCGACGGCGCTCGCGCTGCCGCTCGACTTGCAGGTGCAGACAGAGCTGGGTTGGGACCGCGGGCAAGTGTTCCATCTGCCGGTTGGTCCAGCAAATATCCAAGCGACGCTCGCCAGTGGCGTGGCGAGTTTGAACACGGGAGAGATTCCGTTCAGCCAAGGGCGGTTACTCTTAACGCCGAAGATCGATTTCCGACCGGAGTCACCGGTCGCGACGCTCGACCCGGGTCCGCTGGCGGAGAACATTCAGCTTTCACCCGAGATCTGCCGCGATTGGTTGAAGTACGTCGCGCCGCTGGTGGCGGATGCGACGAGCGCCCAAGGCAAGGTGACGATCACGACTGACGGGGTTGCGGTGCCGCTGGCTGATCCGATCGCGATGCGTGCACGCGGAGCCGTCGACCTGCAACAAGTAACGATTGGAGCGGGGCCTTTGGCCACGCAGTTGATCGAGGCGGTTCAAGGGGTGCGGATTTTGCTCAAGCCGAACCAGACCGAATCGCGTGACTTGGCGGTCTGGATGCAACTGGAGCGACAGACGGTTCCATTTGCGGTCGAGAATCGCCGGGTCTACCACGAGGGGTTGGCGATGCACGTCAAGGACTTCACGATTCGGACCAAGGGAAGCGTGGGGATGGACCAAACGCTTTCGATGGTTGCCGAGATTCCGATTGCGGATGAGTGGATTGGCAAGGAGCCCTGGCTGCAGGGCTTGAAGGGACAGTCGTTGCAGATTCCGATCAGCGGCACAGTTAGCCGCCCGGTGATCGACACGAAGGCAATTCAGCAATTGACGATGCAGCTGGTTCAGCGCACGGCGTCGAATCAGTTGAACAACGTCGTCGGCGAGCAGACTCAAAAGCTGCAGGGCAAAGTCGACACGGAGCTGAACAAGATCCAGAACAAGCTGAACTCCGAGTTACAGAACGGCTTGAATGGCTTGTTCGGGCCGAAGAAGGATAAGTGAGAAAGGCAGGAAGTGGGGCTCTCACGGAGGCGCAGAGGCACGGAGAGCTGGATTCAGAGTTGAGTGTTAGTTGTTAGTTGATGGTTGATGGTTGATGGTTGATGGTTGATGGTTGATGGTTGAGCCCGAGGCCGTAAGATAGATTCAGCGCGAGTCCAACGGAGAACCGTCTTTAGCGCCGACCAAGCAGTTGGTCTTCAACCAACAACCAACAGCTAACAACTTCCTTTCTTCCACCCTTTCCCTCTTCCTTCACTCCTGCTCTTAATTGACTCTCCATGCCTGAGCTGCCAGAAGTTGAGACGATGTGCCGGGGGATCCGGCCGATTGTTGGGAGCACGATTACGTCGGCCGAGCGTTTGCCTTCGCCCCGCAAGCCGATCGGCATCTCCCCTGCCCCGGCCGTGATCAGCCGCCGCTTGGTGGGCCAAAAGATTAACGACATCCAGCGAGCGGGAAAGCGCGTGGTGCTGCGGATCGGTGCTGACGAGTGTCTGATCTTCGAGCCGCGGATGACTGGGCTGGTGCTGATCGACCAGCCGCCGACGCTGGAGCATTTGCGGTTCGGGCTTGGGCTGCAGGGGCGGAAGATCAAGCAGCTTCTTTTCTGGGACCGCCGCGGGCTGGGGCGAGTGATGCTGCTGAAGGCGGCTGAGTTTGAGCGCAAGATTCTCCAGGAGAAGCTCGGCCCCGATGCGCTGGCGGTTACCGAGGAGCAGTTTTACGCAGCGCTGCATCCGCGGAAGACGGCGATTAAGGTCGTGCTGCTGAATCAGGGTTTAATCGCCGGGATTGGCAATCTCTACGCCAGCGAGCTACTGCATGTGGCGCGAGTTCATCCGGCGGCGCCAGCGAGTCGTTTGTCGCGGGCGAAAATGAATCGGATTTACACGGCGATGCGCGAGGTGCTGGAGGAGGCGATCAAGTTCGAGGGATCGACTCTGGCTGATGGGACGTACCGGAATGCGCTCAACCAGGTCGGGGATTATCAGAGTCATCACCGCGTTTATGATCTCGCGGGAGAGCCCTGTTCGTCGTGTGGTGAACCGATCAAACGAATCGTCCAAGCGCAGCGCGCGACGTTCTTTTGCCCGAAGTGCCAGGTGCGGTAGGAAGAGGTTAAACACAGAGACGCAGAGGGCGCAGAGTGAAGAGGAGTTGAGAGATTGAAAAAACGTGGTCAGTAGTGTTTGTTTTTCATTTTTGGGTTTTTTCGTTTAGCCCGTAGCCAACGGCGAGGTGCAGCGAGAGTGAAGCCAGCGGTTCAAAGCAGCGGAATGAATGCCAGCCACCATCTCTTTGGCAGCCGGGCTTCGCGCCAGCCCCCGGTTCGGCAGCGCGAGTGCGTGTAGGGTGGGTCGCAACCGCGAGGGCAATGATCAGTCAATCAAAAACACAACCGCGGTGCGCACCCACCGCGCACGGCAAGCCCGGACTCTTCTTTCCCTCTTATCGACGCGCTCTCGCCTTCGGGCTTAGCCCTCTTCGAGCTCGGTGTTCCAGTAGGCGTCGCTGATGAACTTCTGCCACGAGTCGATGCGCTTGGAGTTCCGCCAGTAGATCGGATTCCAAGCCGGCTGGATCGGTGCTTTGCGCAGCTTCAGCCCAGCCTGCTCCATCGAGCGGTCGGCCTTGCGATGATTGCAATTCATGCACGCCAGAACGCAGTTGGTCCAAGACGACAGCCCGCCCTGCGAGCGTGGCTTGATGTGATCGATCGTCAGTTCATCAGCCGACGGCCGACGACCGCAGTACTGACAGGTGTGCCGATCGCGTTTGAAAATGTTCCGGCGATTGAACGCGACATGAGTCGAGGGGAGGCGATCGAAACGGAGCAGCGAGATCACTTCGGGAACCCGAATCCGCATCGAGACGGCTTGAATGTACGGCTGACCGGGCTGCGGTTCGAGCGCCGCCCAATCGTTCCAATCGTACAGCTGAAACTGTTCCGGCTCGACGACGCGCGCGTGGTCGCTGAAGACCAACGTCAGCGCCCGAGCGACGGATGCCACATTGACCGGTTGCCAGTTTCGATTGAGC
>JBJTQD010000868.1:0-4431 GCA_046075445.1 Planctomycetota bacterium | reverse complement strand
CTCGTCGTTGGACTGCGGCATTGCGCCTGTCTGCACTTTGCCCTGATTCGCCCCATCGGCCAGGTTTCGGGGCAAATCGGGCTGATTTTGAAATCGCGAGGGAGGATTTCATGCGGCTTTTAGGCTCAATTGCCCTCACTTTTTGGAATTCACACAAAAACGGCCAAAGGCCTGATTAAGCCTTGATAACCAGCCGATATTTGCGGATAATCCGTGATTACTAAAAATCAAGCGTCGGAATTTTTGCCCGGAGTCTGGAACAAATATGTCGTTCGGTAATCCCAATCGTGGGCCGATGAATCGGCCGAAGCGCAAACCTAAAGCCAAGACCAAGACCATCAAGAAGGACCCGCTGTTCATTGATGGCGAACGGCCGCGCCCGATGTACGTCGATTACAAGAACCTTGAGCTGCTGAAGAAGCTGGTAAACCGCCACGGCAAGATCGTCAGCCGTCGCAAGACCGGTTGCACGGCCGTCAGCCAGCACGCCGTCTCGGCAGCTATCAAGCGAGCTCGCTTCATGGCTCTGCTGCCTTACGTCGGCGAGTAGTTGGCTGGGTTAAGCACTTAGCTGGGCTCTCTGTCGCGCTCTCTGCCGTCAGCGTCCCCAAGCTTGTCCTCAACTTGCATTGCCAAAACTGAAAACATCGTACGAGCCGCGCCCCTAGGTGCGGCTCGTCTGCTTTTTGACCTTCAGCAGTCGGTTAGAATGTTAGTCGCTACCTGTTTGGAACTCTTCCGTAGGGTCCGCCGGTCGCAGAATCTTTGTCTTCCCCGAGGCCAACGCTTGCCGGCCCGCGGAGAGAGGAGCTGCTCGTTTGTCACAGTCCTTTCAAGTCACCCGTCGCGTTGAGTTTCGCGATACCGATATGGCGGGGATCGTCCACTTCTCCGTCTTCTTCACCTACATGGAGCAAGCAGAACACGAATTCCTCCGCAGCCTCGAGCTGGGCGTGATTGCGAAAGTCGAAGGACAAGAGATCAGCTGGCCGCGAGTCAGTGCAACTTGCGACTACCGCCGGGCGATCAAGTTTGAACAGCTGATCGACATCACGGTCAGAGTCGCCCGAATCGGCGAAAAAAGTGTGACCTACGATTTCCGCTTCCAGCACTCTGGCCAGTTGGTGGCCGAAGGACGAATCACAGCGGTCTGCTGCTTGTTTGAGCACGGAGTTCCACCACAATCCGTACCGATCCCGCGT
Organism: Planctomycetota bacterium; assembly: GCA_046075445.1. Taxonomy (GTDB): domain Bacteria; phylum Planctomycetota; class Planctomycetia; order Pirellulales; family Pirellulaceae; genus BJ22. The sequence goes on along the minus strand of JBJTQD010000868.1, from coordinate 3,229 downwards.
TTGCTGCGCGAGAAGTTGACTCCGTACTTGATTGACTCGACAAGCAGTTAACCAGTGGTAAACGTTGCAAGCGGGTGGGAGAGCAAACCATGGCGGAACTGACGGTTTCCGGATTGAGGAAAGAGTATCCGACGCCCAGTGGCCCACTGACGATTCTGGATGGAATCGACTTGCAACTGAGCAGGGGCGAGAACCTTGCGGTGCTCGGTCCCAGCGGCTGCGGCAAGAGCACGTTTCTGCAAATTGTCGGTACTCTTGACCAGCCGACCGCGGGCGATGTGAGCCTGGAGGGAGTCAACCCTTTCACCCTGGCAAACCGCGAACTGGCAGCCTTCCGAAATCACCGCATCGGTTTCATCTTTCAGGAACATCATCTACTGCCGCAATTGACCGCACTCGAAAATGTCCTCTTGCCGGTGCTGGCCGAACAAACCGTTGATGCCGCAGCGGTCGCCCGGGCACGCGAACTGCTCGACCAAGTCGGTCTGGGGCAACGCAGCGGGCATCGACCGGGTGAGCTTTCCGGGGGCGAACGCCAGCGAGTCGCGGTCGCACGCTCGCTAATTCGCGACCCGCTCTTGCTACTGGCCGACGAACCAACGGGCAGCCTCGACGAGCAAAACGCTCGGTCGATTGGCGAACTGCTGCTGGAAGTCCAGTCGCGAGTTGGCGCGATGTTGATTTGCGTCACGCACAGCCCCACGCTGGCGGGCATGTTTCAAACTCGCCGACGTTTGCAATCCGGGAAGTTCGTCAACTGATTTGAGGAGCCAGCTCATGCCGGACTACCGAGCCATCTATAACGACGTGATCGAGCGCGAGGAGAACTACAACCTCGCCCAGTTTTCCCCCGGCTATCAAAACTGTGTCGAGTTCGGGCACGGGCTCTCGCTGCTGGGCGGTCGCTCGCTCGACTTTGGCTGCGGGGTTGGATTTGTCCTCGAGTACCTTGCCTCCCCGCCCTATCGGTTTGAGGTTTACGGCGTCGATGCCAGCGACGTTGCGGTCGAGCGCTCGCGAGAGAGACTGGGCCGGTTCTCGTTTGATCCCTCAACGCGGGTGCGGCATGTGACGAATTCGAAACTGAGTTCGTTTGAGGATGACTATTTTTCACTAGTGACCAGCTTTGATGTGCTGGAACACCTGGACGAAACAGACATTCTCTCGGTCTGGGAGGAAATCCAGCGGGTGCTGAGGCGCGGCGGACTGTTTTTCGGATCCGTTTCCTGTCGGCCATCCGGTTATCAAGATCGTTTTGGCGACAATCTCCACCGCACGGTCTGCGGAATCGACTGGTGGGTTGAGCGACTCCAGCCCGATCGTGCGCTTTACGATGCGGCTCGCTCGCAGCTTCTGCTTTGGAAACGGAATTTCAGAAAGCCGGCGGTATGAAATTGAATTCTCGCACGCTGGCCTGGAGCAGCGTCAAACATTACTGGCGCACCAGTCTGGCCGTCATCTTCGCCGTGGCGGTGGCAACAGCGGTTTTGGTCGGTGCATTGGTCGTCGGCAGCAGCATGCGAGGCAGCCTGCGGGCGATGACCCTCGAACGACTGGGCAAGGTTGACGAAGTCCTCCTCAGTCGGGGATTTTTCAGCGAGTCCTTGGCGGAACAGTTGCAGAAGTCAGCGTCTGAGTCGCAAGTCCCGCGGCAAGTTGAACCGCTGATTCTGTTTCCAGCCGCTTCGCTGGAAAGGCCCGAGGGAAATACTCCCCGTCGGGCCCAGCGGATCAGTGTGCTTGGTATTCGTGACAGTTTTTGGTCACTCAGCAGCGAACCGCTCAGCGTCCCCTCGCTGCAGTCTGATGAAATTATCCTCAATCGGGCCGTGGCCGATGAACTTGGAGTCACGGATCAGGAAGTGGCAGCCAAGTCGGCGCTGGTGACGCTACGGATTCCTAAACCGAGTTTGCTGCCGGGCGACAGTTCGCTTGGTAAGAAGCGCGACCTTGTGGAGAGCCTTGTGCGGCTGCGGGTCGTCGCAATCGTTGATAACCGCGGACTCGGGCGATTCGCTCTGGAGCCAAGCCAGTCGCTGGCCCGCAACGCTTATCTCGCGCTGGAAACACTTCAGGACGCGCTCGCTGATTCAGCCCTGCGACACAAGCCGAACACGCAGCAGGTCAACGCTCTGCTGCTGGCAGGGGAGGGGAGTGGGCGGAGTTTGCCCGAGCCACTGAGCTTGAACTCGCTGGCGAAAGGCTGGCAGCCAGATCTGGCTGATTTAGGGCTGAAATTAAAGCGGGTGACTCAAGCCGACCCGAACGGTTCAGCGCCCGTGTTTGATTACCTCAGTCTCACGACCGAACAGCTCGTGTTTGAGGATTCGCTCGCAACACAAGTTGAACAATTGGTTCCGCAGGCGACGCGGGTGCTGACTTACCTTGTGAACGAGACAAGCAAAGCAGACGCCGTGGCGGGGCAGGGGATTCCCTATTCGATGTTTTCTGCTCTGCCGATCGGAGTAGAGTTTCCACTGCAGTCGGTTGACGGGCAACTGCTGCAAACTCCGAGCGATGAAGAGTTGATTTTGAATGACTGGGCGGCAACTGATTTGAAGGCCCAGCCTGGCGAAATGATTCGGCTAAAGTATTTCGAGCCTGAGTCGACGCATGGCCAGCAAGTGGAGCTGACGAAAGAATTGCGGCTGAAAGCGGTTGCCAAGTTGACTCGGCCGGCGCGGCCCTTTCAGGCGAAGCGAACGGGACCGCCGGTGCCGGCAGAGTTCTCGCAAACACCGACGGCCGCCAACGACCCGGATCTGACTCCCGAAGTCCCCGGACTGACCGACAGTGATTCGATCGAGAACTGGGACTTGCCGTTCGAAACGACAGGGAAAATTCGCCGTGCCGATGACGAATACTGGGATGAGTACCGAACGACGCCGAAGGGTTTCGTCAGTCCAGCCCTCGCCGAAAAAATTTGGGGGAGTCGCTTTGGAAAGGTAACCGGTTTTCGGATTCCCATTGCGGCTGGCGAAGAATCGGTTCGCGAGGGACTGCGGGACGCTTGGCGAGCGCGACCGGAATTGTTTGGCTGGAATTTGCTCCCGGTCAAACGCCTAGGACTGCAGGCGGCCTCGGGTTCGACGCCCTTTGATGGATTGTTTCTTGGGCTGAGCCTGTTCGTGATTGCCTCTGCACTGATCCTCACGTCGCTGCTGTTCCGCTTGGGGCTGGACCAACGGGCTCAGCAACTCGGCCTGCTCGCGGCGCTCGGGTTCCCCGG
>JBJTQD010000867.1:0-1537 GCA_046075445.1 Planctomycetota bacterium | reverse complement strand
GCGGTTTCAGCTGGCATCGTGCTCGACCGCTACGGCGACCTTCCCTACCTCTTTTGGGGCGCTGCGGCCGCGGCAGGTTTGCTCGGTTGGCTTGTGCTGTTCGCTTGTTCGCCGAGTAACTTTTCAAGTCATCTTTTGCTGGCAGCTTGGGCAGCGCTTGGCGGTGGCTGGCATCACGTTTGGTGGAATGGTTATCCCGCTAATGAGATTGGCTTGTTGGCTGTCGAGGCAGGAACGCCGACCGCGTTAGAGTTGCGTGTACTGGGCGAGCCGCGGCGGATGGCTCTCGCGGAGCCCTCGCCTTTTGACGCTCGGCCGCCGGAACCGCGGACGTTGATTCCTTGCGCGGCGGAGGCGATTCGCGATGGGGACCAATGGCAGACGGTCAGCGGAAATCTTGACCTCTACGTTCGAGCCGACTGGCGCGAGGTGAATGCGGGTGATCGGATCCGCGTCGTCGGAGAGTTGTCGGAGGTTGCGCGGACTCGAAATCCGGGAGAGTTTGACTTTGCCAGGTACTTCCGTGGCCAGCGTAAACTTGCGGTCTGCTTTGCAGATAGCCCCGCGGCGATTGAAGTTATCAGTCGCGGAAAGCTATGGTGGCAGCGACTGCGAGCCACATGTCGCGCGCGACTCGATGACGTTCTCTGGCGGCTAGTGCCCGGAGAGTATGCGGGGTTGGCTTCGGGTGTGCTGCTGGGGAACCGGCAGCAGATCATCGCCGAGCAGCGTGACCGCTTCATGCTTAGCAGTACCGTCCATGTCATTTCGATCTCCGGCTTGCACGTTGGAATTCTGGCAGCTTTGCTATTTGCTTTATTGCGTTTGGGATTTATTGAGCGGCACTGGTGTTTGTGGGGCGTGCTGGTGCTGGTGCCGTTGTATGCTTGGCTGGTTGAATTCAGTCCGCCCGTGACGCGGGCCACTGTTTTGATTTGTTTGTTCTGCGCCAGCCGCTTGAGTGGGCAAACGGGATTCTCGTTGAACCTTCTGGCGATTGCGGGATTGGCCGTTTTAGCCATCAATCCGACTGACTTATTTAATCTCGGGGCCCAGCTTTCCTTTCTCGCGGTCGCTTCGATGATCGGAGCGGATGCTTATCGAAGGCGGGGGATGGCTCCGCTCGATCAGTTGATTTTCGCAACGCGTTTTTGGCCCGTGCGGGCGATGGTTTGGAGTCGAGATCAAGCTTGGGATGCATTTCGAGTCGGCGCAGTGATTTGGTTGCTTACCCTGCCACTTGTCGCAGCGAGATTTCAGTTGGTCTCGCCCGTTGGCTTACTGGTCAATCCAGTAATCTTGCTGCCGATGGCGGGAGCGATGTACTTCGGGATGGCGGTTTTGCTGCTCGGTTGGTGGGTGCCTGCGATTGGGAGTTGGGCTGGTTGGGCTTGCGGTGGCTGTCTCGCTTGTTTGCTTTGGCTGGTCGATAAATCTTTGCTTGTTCCGGGAGGTTATTTTTGGACAGTGGCGCCGCCGCTCTGGTCGCTGCTCATTTTTTATCTCGGAGCTTGGGTACTGTTTCTCAAACCGCGGC
>JBJTQD010000866.1:0-12816 GCA_046075445.1 Planctomycetota bacterium | reverse complement strand
GCTATCTCCAATATGCCGAAGGCTCGACGAACAACGGCTCGCTAATCATCCTTCGCGCCTCAGGCGATCAGGGTGGAGAGCAGTTTCAACTCAAAGTGAATGGTACGGCCGTCGCCGGGTTCGTCGCCACGACTGCTTGGCAGACTTTTCAGTTTCGCGCTGCGGCAACGGTTGCTCCCAACCAAGTCCAAGTCGTTTTCACGAACGATCTCTACCAACCAGCCAACGGCATCGATCGGAATCTGAACGTCGATTACCTCAGCATCGACGGCGTGATCTTTCAGACCGAGGCGGCGAACGTCTACTCGACCGGAACGTGGAAAGCCGAAGATGGCATCCAGCCGGGGTTTCGCCAAAGCCAGACGCTGCACACCAATGGCTACTTTGCCTGGGATCAAACCGTCCGCCCCGGCAATATCCAACTGGAAACAAGCGTCATCACGATCCCCGAGTCGGCTGGTTCGGTTCCCGTCAAGATTCTTCGCACGGGCGGTGCGGATGGTGTCATAACAGTGGACTACCGAACGGTCGCCACTTCGGCGACCGCAGGTTCCGACTACCAGACCGTTCAAGGGACGGCCACCTTCCTCAACGGCGAGACCTTCAAGGTTATCAATATCCCGATTATCGAGGATTCCTTGGTCGAGGCCGACGAGCAGTTCGGCTTTACGATTGATAACGTCAGCGGTGGAGCTTCGCTGCTCGCGCCGCGAACCGCGACGATCACCATCGATGACAACGATTCGATTCAAGCCGCTGGAACAGGTTTGCTCGGCGAGTATTTCGATGGCCCGAATTTCACCAGCCGTTTTCTCAACCGCGTTGACAGCACGGTCAACTTCAACTGGGGAACCGGTTCGCCAGCCAATGGCATGGGCGTCGATACATTTTCGGTCCGCTGGAGCGGCAAGATCGAGCCGCGATACAACGAAACCTACACCTTCCGCACGACGACCGACGATGGCGTCCGGCTTTGGGTCAACAACCAACTGCTGATTAACCAGTGGAAAGACCAAACAGCGACGACCTACACGGCGACAATTGCGCTCAATGCCGGCCAACTCTACGACATTCGCCTCGAGTATTACGAGAACATCTCCACCGCGTCGGCTCTATTGCAGTGGTCCAGCCCCTCGCAGGCACTGGAAGTCATTCCGCGCAGCCAGCTTTATCCTGCCGAGCCTCCCCCGACCCTCCCGGGCAGCCAATTGCAGAACCAGGTTCTGATCTCTGGTTTGATTGCGCCGACGTCGATGGACTTTTCTCCTGATGGCACCAAGATGTTTATCGGCGAGCAGCGCGGCGTCGTGCGGCTGGTCGATAACGGCGTCCTGCAAACAGCCCCGTTCTTAGACTTCCGTGATCGCGTCAATGGGACGCGCGACCGCGGGCTACTCGACATTGCCGTCCACCCGAATTTCCCCGCCACGCCTTATGTTTACCTACTCTATACCTACGACCCACCTGAGGTGAATCAGCAGGCGGCTGGATCGCTTGCCGGTCCGGACGGCAAAGGCAATCGCGCAGGTCGGCTGACGCGAGTCACTGCCGATGCGGCCACCGGCTTCCAGACCATCGTGGCCAACAGCGAGGTGGTGCTGGTCGGGAAGAACAGCACTTGGGCCAACTTCAACGCGTTCATCAATAGCACCAGTAACTTTAGCGCCCCGCCAGCCGGCATCCTCCCCGACGGCAGCAATCTTCAAGACTTCATTGCCACCGACAGCGAATCTCACACGGTCGGCGCGATCGAGTTCGGACTGGACGGCTCGCTGTTTGCCTCGATCGGAGACGGCACCTCTTACAATCAAGTCGATCCGCGCACGGTTCGAGTTCAGGATATCGACAACCTCTCTGGTAAAATTCTGCGAATTGACCCGATCACTGGCAAAGGTCTGGCCAACAATCCCTTTTACAATGGCAATCTGGATTCGAATCGCTCGAAGGTCTATCAGCTCGGACTGCGCAATCCCTTCCGCATGGCGATTCATCCGACGACTGGCCAGCCGCTTAATGGTGACGTTGGTTGGACGCAGTGGGAGGAGATCAACCTCGGCGTCGCCGGGAATAATTTCGGTTGGCCCTACTACGAAGGCGGCAATGGAACCAGCCTCCAGACCAATGGCTACAAGGACCTGGCAGCAGCTAAGGCCTTTTACGCCAGCGGCGCGACGGTCACGCCGGCGCTCTATGCTCTCAATCACGCAGCGAGTGGAATCAATGCGGTTGTCCTCGGCGACTTCATCACCGGAAACGCCTTCCCAGCCCAATACCGCGGCGACCTGTTTTTCAACGACTTGGGGCAGGGGATTGTCCGCAATATCAGCTTCAATCCAAATGGCTCTATCGCTTCCGTCGAGACGTTCGCACTCGGTGCCCAGTACGTTGTGCAGATGGTCGAAGGGAAAGACGGAAATCTTTACTACGTCGATCTCGACAACGGATCGGTCGGACGATGGGCATTCCCCTCAAACGGCGGTGGCAGCGGCTCGGCAGTGGCCGAGTCGGGCGCTCCGGTCAGCCCACAGCCCAATCCGATCGCTCGAGCCGATGGCATCTTGATCGCGACCCTCGACGAAGGACTCGATGCCAATCACTCAGAATTGGCCGGCAAGCTCTGGGCGAACGTGCGAGAAATCCCGGGCGACGGGATCGACAACGATGGCAACGGCTACGTCGATGACGCCCGGGGATATGATTTCGTTGACCGAGACAATAATCCGTCTACCGCGAGCAATCACGGAACGTTCATCGCCGGCCTGCTCGCCAGTTCCGCGCCGGGTGCGAAACTTCTCCCGCTCCGAGTGCTCGATGCAGCCGGGGAGGGGAGTGAAGCCGTCGCTGCCGAAGCGATTCAGTACGCCGTCGAACAAGGCGCGCGAATCATCTGTCTCCCGGCCCACTTCAGCGGAGGCGAGACGCTGCGGCTTGCGATCGAATCTGCGGCTCGTCGCAACGTGATGGTTATCGCCGCCGCCGGTAATCAAGGCGAACAGCAAGCAAGTGGACTCAGCTTGCTCAGCGCGCGTTACGGCAATCTGCTGGTTGCTGGTGCACTCAGCACCGAGGGCGAGTTGCTGCCTGAATCAAATCGAATTGGCGACAGCCGCGCTGTGCAGCTCGATACCACTGGGATCGCATTCGGGCCGATCGCCGACCAAGCTTACGGCACATTCCGAGGGACCAGTGTCGCGGCTGGTCGACTCAGCGCCGCTGCCGCGATCGTTCTTGCCGCGAATCCGCAGCTGACCGCCACTCAGCTCCGGCAACTGCTGATCGCCTCGGCCAACGCCCCGGTCTTCGGCTCTGACTCCGCTGGAACGCTCGATCTGGCTGCGGCCGTAGAACTGGCGACCCGGTCGACTGACGTCCAAATCTCGGTCACTGCGGGACAAGTTCTCCTCCAAGGTACCGCTGAAGCAGACCGCTGGACCTACACGCTGGGTCAATCGCTGGTGAACTGGAACGGAATCGACCTGCAAGTTCCGGCGGCGGCGACAGGCCTCTGGCGATTTGTAGGAAGCGATTCGCTCGATACGATTCGACTCGTGGGCACCTCGGGCAACGAAACAGGCCAGCTGGAAAGCGGCTTGTCCCAACTAAGAAACGCGCAGCAGCAAGTTCTCGCCGGCGATTTCCGAGCGGTCCAGATTTGGGGCGGAGGTGGCTACGACACGACCATCATTCGCGACACCGCAGGTGATGACCAGCTGGCAATCAAGCCTGGTGCCGCTGCCCTGACGACGCCGACAGGATTCCGGAGCGCCGATGGGTTTACAATCGTCCAAGTGCAGACGAGCACTGGACTCGACTCGGCCGAGATCACCGGCAGCGCAGCCAACGACCGCTTGGTTTCGACGACGACTTACACTCGCCTGGTCTCCTCAGGCAAAACGGTTCAGGCGAATCGATTCGATCGAGTCACAGCCCAACTCGGTTCCGGATTCGATAGCGCGATCCTCAACGGCGGCCAGTTTTCAGAGCAGCTGACTATCGATGCTTCGTCGGCTCGATTCCAAGGCGGCTGGTTTGACGTTCAAGTCGGTGGGCTCGAGCGGACCACGGCGATGGGCAATGGCGGGATTGATACTTGGACGTACCGCGACTCGGCTGGACCCGATGTCGTCAACTCGCGACCGGGCAATACGCTGGTCACCGGCAACGGCTACGATCACCGGGCATATGGGTTTGAAATTAGCGACCTGACGGTCACCGGTGGAGGCGATCGCATCACCTTGTTCGGTTCCAGCGGTGACGACTCGTTGCAGTCAGAGCTCGGCGCCTTCCGGCTCGAAACAGCTGGCGGTTTCATCACCACGGGCCGAGGATTCATTGAAGCGCTCTTCCAAGGGGGCGGCGGAAATGATCGGGCTGAGGTTAAGGGCTCAACCGGACAGGATGATTTCTACTACTCACCCCAGCTGGCCTTCCTCTCCAGCCCTGGATTTGCCGGCACCTGGCAGGGCTTTGAGCGACTCGTACTGGATGGCCGCGGCGGAAACGATCGAGCTGAACTGCTCGATAGCGCGGCGAGCGATCGGTTGGTCGCGCGAAGCGGGTCGCTTATCCTCTCCAGTGCCGACGGACGGGCTCTGGAGCTGAGTGGGTTTGGCAATGTGCGCGCGGTATCTGCAGTCGACCAAGCGATCGACACGATCGAGTATCTCGACAGCGAACTCGATTACGCCTTTGAGACGATCGGTGATTGGATGGAAGCGTAGACGGTAATGCCGTTGCCCGCTGCGTCCTATTTTTTCGCAGCAGCTTCGGACATCAGATCGAGGGCCCGCTGTAATTGCGGGTCCTCGGCAGAAGCGTAAGGAAGTGGCCAAGCAACCTCGTGGTCGGGGGCAACGCCGATCCCTTCCAGCACCTCTCCATCGACGCGGACTCCGCTGACGCAGAGGTACAGCAGGGAGTGGTCGCTGACGGGAATCGCTGTGCCGCCGGAGACAGCTCCACCGGTTCGCTCGCCGACGACTGGCCCGATCCCGTATTTGCGAAAGCCGTAAGCAAGGACTTCCTTTCCGCTGCGCGAGCCTCCATTGATGAGCAAGGCGACGGGCTTGCGCCACTGAGTCTTGAAGGAAAGCTCCTGCTGGTCGCGTCCAACGGAGGTCAATTGCGGCACGCGCTGGTTGAAGATGTTGAGGTATTCAGGGCTGGCACCGCCCCAGCCGTCGCGGATATCGAGTACTAAGGCGTCAGCATTGTCAAAGCTCCCCTGCAGAAGCTCTTCGACCAACCGCTCGTAATACTGCTTTCCAGCATACGACCAGATATGCACATAAGCGATCTTCTTTCCGTGGTGGTCGATTACCCGCATGCTCTTTTCCATCGCTTCGAGCATCGCATCATTGGGGAACAGGGTTACTGGCTTTAGTTCGAGCGTCTTCCGCGAGTTGAGGTCAGGAGTGGCTTGGATAACTAGCTGAACGCTTTCGCCTTTGGCAGCGAGTCCTTGAAGGGGCCGCACGGGTTGGAAGGGATGGCCGTTGAGCGAAATGATTTCGTTGCCGCGATGGACCCCGGCGACGGCTGCGGGACTGCCGTCGAGCGCGCCCGTTACGAACCATTTGCCATCGACCTTGCGCGCGAACAGCCCGAGACTATCGAACTGCACTTTTCCCTCTGGAAATCGTTGTTTGGCCACATCTCCCAATGGCCCGGTGGAGAAAATACCAAAGAGAAAGTAGTACTCGGGATCGACGGCCGTGTAATAGTTGGTATGGGAGGTCCGCAGCAACCCCAGCATCTTATTGATCACGGGGCCGAGCTCTTCCCACGATTGGGCAGCACGAGCGCGAGGCAAATACATGTCTCGCGCCGCGGGCCAATCGACGCCATTGAAGTCAGCCCGATAAAACCGCTCGTTGACCAGATCCCAAACCCGCTGCAGTTCACCCCCGCCGTCAAACGTCGTGGAGGTCTCTTGTGCCGAGCAGGTTGATACAGGAAGTGAGAGCGTGAGGATAAAGGCCCAAGCCGAAAGGCATGAAACAAAATACCTGCGGGAAACTAACGACGAAGATCGATTCATGTGAGCGCTTCAGGCTGGAGAAAAAACGTTCTGCCAATGAAGCGATAATCTTAAGCTAATCGACCGGCCTCTGTAGTGTGGGTCGCATCCGCTATCAATTGACCAACCTGCTCTGCGACCCCAGCGCTTCCCCGCTTCCGCGGCTGATAATCTCCTAAGCCGCTCGGCGATAGGATTCGAACTCTTCTGCCGGCTTGGTCGTGCCTGGCACCAGATTCTCGCGGTTGCGCCGAATCTCGCCCACCAGCTCTTTCAACACCGCCCAAATCGAGGGGTAGACGCAGCTGTGGTAAGGATGGTCCGCAGGGAGTTGCTCGCTGAGTCGGCGATGAGCCGTTCCCAAGTTGTGATAAGGCATCCCCGGGAACATGTGGTGCAGAGCGTGATAACGGAGCCCAACAGGGCAGAGGATCAGGGTCAGCGGATCGCGGGCTGAGAGGTCGATCGAATCAAGCAGTTGACCTTCAAGTGTCATCGCCGCTCCGCCGCTCTTATAGCGATGTGCGGCCAATGTGCGGATGTGGTTCATTAAGAGGATTGCCGACGCAGTGCTCCAGATCAGCAAGGCGTTGTACCAAGGGTCGACACCCGAGAGGATCATATAAGCGAGTGTTGCAGCTCGGAGGTGGCAGCCAATTTCCATCGCAGCCCACCACTTCAGCGGATCGTTTGGCCGAATCTTGCGTTTGTAAGACAAGTTGATCACGAAGCTCGACCAGTGCTCCAGCACCCACTTTCGCAAAGAGGGGATGAAGAACGAGATCGGAGTGATCACGAGATGGCGGAAGTAGGTGATTATCGGCAGGTAAATCACCTGCGCGAAGAAAGCGAGCACGTCGCGGAAGCGACCGCTGGCCAGAGGCAAATACTCGCCATCATCTTCGGTTCCGTAGTGATGGGTGTTGTGATGTTCGCGGTGCGTCTCATAGAAGAACGACGGAAGCATCATCGGGATTCCCGCCATGATGTTCCATGCGATCTTAAACGACCGCATCTCGTCTTTGCCGAGGTGGCAAACCTCGTGCATAAAGAGGCTGACTCGGTACAGCGTGATCACGGATACGACCCAGGCGACAGCTTTCCATTCCCAAGTTGCCGAGGGCATTTTGAGAAGCACGCCGCACGCTGAGAAACCGAGGACTAGATTCACTAAAAAGTCGGTCCAGTAGATCCAGGGACGGACTGTAAACAGGTCGGAAACCACCGCGCGGGCAGTCTTAAGCGGGTTTTCCGGTCGCTTGCTGTTAGCTGCAGAAATGCTGGACGCCATGTCTGAGTTTCTCCCGAAGGGCCAAACCACCGAGCGGCGCGTCCTTGGCGCACCAGCTGCGAGAGGTGATTTCAATGCTGCAAATAACGATGGCCCCGTTCGAAACGCTAAATGCGGCTCGACCCCGATGCCTTCTCTCAGTATTTCGACCGGTTCGCGCGGAGTTTTCAGCTCGTCGCGACTGGTCTTTCAACCTTCGTTGATTGCTAACACCGATAAAACCGTTGCAGTTTCACAGGGTTGGGAAACACTGAAAAAAAGGGTTTTTCGTTGAGCCCGCAGCCGAAGCCAAAAATCGCCAGGCTTTTTCTTCCTCAGCCGGGTCCTCGCGCCAGCCCCCGGTTCGGCGGCTCATGCCGCGATCGGCGCGGGTCTCCCGACCTCGCCGATTCCCCGACCTCCGGTCTCCTCTTTGCATCTCGTTAATACTGGACGCCGAACTGCCCGGTTACCGGCGGCATGTCTCATCAAACTGCACCACGCCCTTTGCAAAGCCTCGGCGATGTGCCACCCAGCCTTTCTTCTTCTCGACCCCGCTGTTCTTTCCAGTTGCCCGCGGGCAGGGTACAACAGGTCGCTGTCGCCGTCTCCGCGACGCATCAGCGTCATCGGCGTCTTTTTCGGCCATTTCGCCGCGCAAACAGAGGCACTCGATGAAGTCCAATCGCCTGACCTGGTACATCGTGGGAGCAATGATCCTCGGGATCGTCGTCGGCTACTTAATCCATCTCAACGCCAGCGAAGAAGCGGCTAAGAACTACGCCCGTTACGCCAAACTGCTCAGCACGATCTTCATCCGGCTGGTCCAGATGGTGATCGCTCCGCTCGTCTTTTCAACCCTCGTGGTTGGAATCGCCAAGCTCGGCGACCTGCAAGCAGTCGGTCGAGTCGGCGGGAAGGCGATGCTCTGGTTCATCTCCGCCTCACTCGTCTCGCTGCTCCTCGGAATGGTTCTGGTCAATATTTTCCAGCCCGGTAAGCGGATCGATCTTTCCCAAGCCGACACGGCGGGCGTCAAAGACCTGATGACCAAGCAGGAAGCCTTTTCGATCGACAAGTTCGTTGAACACGTCATTCCCAAGAGTGTCATCGAAGCGATGGCGACCAATGAAATTTTGCAGCTGGTTGTCTTCTCAATCTTTTTCGGCGTTGCCCTGACTTCGCTCGGCCCCCGCGCCAACCACTTGATCGATTTGCTCGAGCTGGCCGCTGAGGCGATTCTCAAGATAGTCAACTACGTGATGGCTTTCGCCCCGTTCGGCGTGTTTGGCGCGATCTCTGCCGTTGTCGCCACCCGGGGCCTAGGGATCTTCAAGTTCTACCTGATCTATTTCGCTTACTTCTTGCTCGGCATCGCCATTCTCTGGCTGATCCTCCTGGGAGTCGGCTACCTGATTCTCGGCAGCCGCATGACCGAATTGCTCAAGCGGATCGGCAACCCGCTGCTGATCGCGTTCAGCACAACCAGCAGCGAAGCCGTCTTCCCCAAACTGACCGAGGAACTCGAAAAGTTTGGCTGCAACGACCGAGTCGTCTCCTTCGTTCTGCCGCTGGGCTACTCGTTCAATCTCGACGGCAGCATGATGTACATGACGTTCGCCAGCCTCGCGATCGCGCAGGCTTACGGCGTGACCAGCGTGACCGAGTCGATTCCGACGCAACTGACCATGCTGCTGGTGCTGATGCTTACAAGCAAGGGGATAGCTGGTGTCCCGCGGGCGTCGCTGGTGGTGGTCCTTGCAACCTGCGCGATGTTCAAGATCCCGCCTGAGGGGATCGCCATCATCCTGCCGATCGACCATTTCTGTGACATGTTCCGCAGCATGACGAACGTCGTCGGCAACGCGCTGGCAACCAGCGTGGTCAGCAAATGGGAGGGCCAGCTCTCCGATCCCGCCGCCGAGCCAAGCTCTACTTAAACGGCGAAGAGTGGGTAAACACAGAGTCACAGAGGCCACAGAGCCAAGAAGAGTTGTAGTTGTAGGGTGGGTAAGGGCCGCGCGCACGGTTGGCAACTCGTAAACGTTTCCTCGGCCCGCCACCCACCGGCAGCTAAGGCAAGGTGTCCCTCGCTCGATACCGAAGGTGGGTGCGCACCGCGTTGAGGTTGGTTTTTGGTTGTTCGCCCACCGCGCGGATGCGACCCACCCTACCCGAGTGGGAAGTAGGATTACTCATCTCGCCTTTTCCTTTGCGTCCTCTGCGTCCTCCGTGTTTTCCGTGTTTCAAATCTTCTTCGCCCCGAAATCGACTCGCGTTGTCCAGCTCACACCGCGGTGATACCGAATTCCGGTTTTTTCTCGAGAAGAATCTACTCAGCTGGTAAGCGCCGCGAATAATGGCACCGATTGTCATTATTTTCACCTCGCCACTTTTTGGAGGTCATCCGTTTGCCTCGCGGATGACTGTCTGGAATGTCTGATTTCAAACTCCCGCCGGAGATTCTCGCCGGCCTGACCGCACACCAGCTGAACCACTGCTCTGTCCTGCTCGCTACCGAGACTGACATCTCGCTCGCCGGGGATCAGGCCACGGAATGGCTCGTCGTCACCAAGGAACAGCTTTCGGTCCTCGCGCCGGCTCAGCCCACCGGCTCGGGGTCGGCGACGAAGCTCTTGCAAACGGTTCCCGTCAAAGGTATCCAGGCCGTTCGCACTTGGGCCGGGCTTGGCTCGGGTACGCTGCATGTCAAGGTCGACGACCGCTGGCTCGACCTGATTCGCTTCTCGAATGCCCACGCCGATCGCTTCCACAAAGTGTCCCGCAAACTCGACCTGCTTCGGAGCGAAGGCGAGTGGCAGCTGGCCGAAGACGAGCGGCTCGACCCACACCGCTGTGATAGCTGCGGCCTGAGGCTCTCGACCGCCGATGAGAATTGCCCGCGCTGTATTCACCGCAGCCAAGTGCTGGCCCGCGTTTGGTCGCTGCTGCGGCCCCAACTGACCGGCGCCGTGCTCCTCTGCCTGCTCACCATCGTCAGCGTGGTCGCTGAACTTGTACCGCCGAAGCTGCAGCAGTATTTGGTCGACGACATTCTCGCTCCCCGCATGGCGGACGACTCGCCACAAAGCCAGTTCTTCACCGCCTTGCTGGTGGTCGTGGTTGCGTTGGCCCTCTCGCGTCTGCTGCTTTCGATAGTCGGCGTCTTCAAAGGGCGGCTGGCGACCAAAATCGGCTCGAACCTGACCCACCGGCTCCGCGGAGACATGGTTGAACGGCTGCAAAAGCTCGCCGTCGCTTACTACGATCGCCATCAAGCCGGTTCGCTGATGAGCCGCGTGGCTTACGACAGCGAAGTGCTCCACGGACTGGTACATCAGCTGACCGGAGGTTTCCTGCTGCAGATCCTCCAACTGCTCGGCGTGGGCGCGATGCTTATTTGGCTGAACCCCAAGCTCGCCTTCTACACGCTCATCCCCGTGCCGCTGGTTTTTGCCGGCACTTGGTTCTTCTGGCAATACGTCTATCCCCGGTACTATCGTCTCTGGGACAGTTCCTCGAAGCAAATCGCCGCCCTCAGCGGCATGCTTTCCGGAATTCGCGTCGTTAAAGCATTCGGCCAGGAAGATCGCGAGTACCAGCGGTTTCAAAGCGCCAGCACCTACCTCCGCGACTCTCGGCTCTGGGTCGAAAATGCGACCAGCATCTACTCGGCTGCGATGACCTTGGTCTTCAGCCTCGGCGGGCTAATCGTTTGGTACGTCGGTGGCCGCGATGTGATCGGGCAGGAGATGTCGCTAGGTGCGCTGATCGCATTTCTAGCCTACCTTGCGATGTTCTACGCGCCCCTCGGCGCCCTGTCGAACTTCACCAGCTGGCTCACAAGTTTTCTGACGGGCAGCAAGCGCGTGCTCGAATTGCTCGACACGCCGATCACCGTGGCTGAAAAGGCCGAGCCCGAAGCTTGGGATGAGGTGCGCGGAGAGATTCGCTTTGAAGGCGTGACCTTTGGTTACGACCGCCATCAGCCGGTGCTGCAAAACATCAGCTTCGATGTCCGCCCGGGTGAGATGGTCGGGATCGTCGGCCGGAGCGGTTCGGGCAAGACGACGATGGTCAACTTGCTGGGGCGCTTCTATGACGTGCAAGAAGGTGCGATCAAGATCGATGGCCACGACATCCGCAATCTGTCGCTGGCTGACCTTCGCCGCAACCTCGGCATCGTCTTCCAAGGCTCATTCATGTTCCGCGGGACGATTTGGGACAATCTCTCTTACGGTCGGCCGCAAACGACGATTGAAGAAGGGATTGCTGCAGCTCGCGCAGCCGGAGCACACGACTTTATCTGCCGAGCTCCCCTCGCATACGAAACTCCGCTGGGCGAACAAGGCGCCGGGCTCTCAGGCGGCGAAAAGCAGCGGCTCTCAATCGCCCGCACACTCCTCTACGACCCGAAGATTCTGATTCTCGATGAGGCGACCAGCAACATCGACGCCGAAGCCGAGCGGTCGATCCAGCAAGCTCTCGAGGTCCTCGTTCGAGGTCGTACGACGATCGCGATCGCGCACCGCTTATCGACCCTCCGCAACGCCGATCGAATCATCGTCTTCGATCGCGGGCGACTGGTAGAGCAGGGGAGTCACGCCGAGCTGCTCGCTTCCGATGGCGTCTACGCGCGACTCGTACGGATTCAGACGCAAGTGACCAAGCATCCCAGCGTCGACAAGCTGACGGCGCTGCAGGCTGAGGTCTCACCCGAATCGACCGAAGCAAAGCCGGAATCTGAGAACGGTGAGTCAGAAGAGTCAAAGCCAGCAGCGACAACCGAGCCGGCGGCGGACGAATCCGCAGTTGCCCGACCAGCTCACGCGATCCGCTGGCTTGTGCCGAGCACCCACAAGCTAATGTCGGGGACCCACGGCGAACTGCTGCTGCAAGAGCCGGGCGATGAACAATCTGAGCCGAAGCCACCTCAGATTGCGTTTGTTGTCGCTTGTCTTCCCGCTTCTCATCCCGAGCACTATCTCAGCATCCGGGGCTGGGATGAGAAGGGCGACGAAACCGAATTCGGCTTGATTCGCGATTTGGCCGAATGGCAGCCAGAAGCTCAAGTCGCCGTTCGCCGCAGCTTGGCGCGACGCTATTTGCTTAAGATGGTCGAACGGATCCACGCGATTGAGTCGGCTCACGGCTATCTGGAGTTTGATGTGACGACGCAAAAGGGTCGAGAGAAGTTCGCGATGCGCTGGAGCCAGAGCCAAGCTCAAGACTTCGGGCGGCGAGGAAAGATCATCAGCGATACCGAAGACAATCGCTTCGTAGTCCCAGATGTTGAAGCCTTGCCCCGCGGCGACCGCCAGAAATTTCTCCAGTTCATTTACTGGTAACGCTCCAAATGGCGTTCCATGAAGATGGCAAAGTTGCTTGAGGAGACTTTTAAGGCTGAGATGATGCCGCAACTCGGCTTCGACTGGGGCTGGCGCGGACCCGCTTGGATCGCGATGCTTGCATCGTGGCTAAAGAGTTGGTCTTCCAGGTTAAATGAACTCGGAGGCGTGTCTTTTCG
>JBJTQD010000865.1:0-1153 GCA_046075445.1 Planctomycetota bacterium | reverse complement strand
ACCCAGCTTGTTCTGAGTGAATGTTGCCACAGCCAGACGCATGGATTGCGAGCGGCTTGGCGCTCACTCTCCACCGGTCAACGCGGAGGCTGGACCCTGAGCTTTCTTGGCTTGCGAATCAATCGCGATGGCCTTGGACTCGTCGAACGAAGCGCGTGCCCTGTTCACGGAGGAAGTTGGCATGAGTGCAACCCGTTGCGCCTTGGGACTCTTTTTGCTCGTTAGCTTTTGGGCAACTTCAGCGTGGGGCCAAGTTGGCAAGGACACGCAGCTGTGGCAATGGACCGCCCTTTCGGACCATCACTCGGCAATTGTGCAGATTGGCTGCAATGGTGGCATCGGTACAGGCGTCGTGATTCAACAGAACAAGGATAAGCCCGTTCGGGACGGCTTTGAGGGCTACATCCTGACCGCCTATCACGTGGTGAAGGAAGACAAGGGCGAGCACAAGATTTCGATCCAGTACCGCAATGGTCGCAAGTCGAAGGGCTGCAGCATTGTGCAGTTCGATGAGCAGTCAGACGTCGCCGTGCTGTGGGCTTGGATTCCCGCAGATGTGACTCCAGCCAAGGTGGCGGGTGATTCGGTGAAAGAGGGAGACGTTCTGGAGTTTTGCGGATTGGGAGGCGGTTCGGAATTGCAGTGCTGTCTGCGACACTTTTCGGCTAAGGCTTCTTGCACTTCTGGTCCGCAAAAGATCTTTGCTGATGTTTCCTTGTTGCCAGGAGATTCTGGTGGCCCGGTTTTCAATTCGAAGAAGGAAGTCGTTGGCGTGATTTCGGGTGGTTGGTTTTGGTGGGATGGTGGCGTGAAGGCCGCCGATGGAAATGCACTGAACGCCACTTGGCCTGCGCGGGCATCCAATCTGAATCCGATTCAACTGCTGATGGCCGACGTGCAAACGGCCAAGACCGAGGATAAAGAGACAATCATTCGCTGAGAGTGGACAGCAAGAAGATCCTGCGTCGGCCGCTAATTGGATGTGAGCCGCACCCGCACTTCGCCTCGCCGTTGGCTACGGGCTAAACGAAGATAAGCCAGCAAAAGACCTACAACCCTTGATTATGGTCGTTATTTCAGTGCGGCTCTTCGCCCCGACAGGGCGCTTTATATTAGCGTAGGGTAAGCTCGGCTCTGCGAGCGCAACCCTACG
>JBJTQD010000864.1:0-2141 GCA_046075445.1 Planctomycetota bacterium | reverse complement strand
GCATCCAAGTCGCTTCTGACGCCGCTGGGGATTGTTCTTGCAAAGCCTCTTTGTAAGCCCGGTGTCAGCAGACAGCGGGCTTTTTTTGTTGGTCGGGTCAAAACTTGCGAGTGAAAACTGGACCTGACCCCGTTTTTAGTTTGGGGCTGGTAGCTGAGATGGTGTAGCGGTGGCCTGAAGAGCCGCAGACGAGGGTTCGAGCACCTCCCAGCCCACTGCGAAGATGAAGTACGGTTGATTGCTTGGGGCATTTTTGTGCGCAGCGGATGTTGTGTGCCGAGTGACAGGACGTAGCGAAGTTTGGTCATCGCGCCAGTTCGGGGAACTGGAGATCGCAGGTTCGAATCCTGCCGTTCTGACTGTTTGAAATCGGGTAGAGGTGCAAGCGGAAGCATTGCCTGCTCCGGAAGCAGGAGGATTTCGGTTCGAGTCCGGACTACTCGACTTGTTGTGATGGTGAGTTTGATTGAAACGATTTTTTTGAGAGGTGAAAAATGTTGAGTCGACTGCGGCGGCATAAACGCCTGAGCCACTTTCCTATTTGGGGTCGTGGTGTAACAGGCAGCATGGCGGACTTTTAATCCGTCAGGTGTGGGTTCAACTCCCACCGGCCCCACTGTTGAAGTGATGTCATACGGGACTGTGGCAGACAGGGGAATGTACCGGTCTCTTACACCGGTGAATGTGGGTTCGATCCCCACCAGTCCCACTGCGGTTGAGCTGAGGCCTTGCGCGATGGCACGGAGACAGCTCGATCGATGCTCTTTGAAATCTTTGAAATTAAAACTCAGCGCCCATGATGTAGCGGCTGCCTGCTGCCTTGCCATGGCGGATGTGCGGGTTCGACTCCCGCTGGGCGCTCAAAGAAGAAAGTCTGCTCACGGACCGTCGAGCGATTGTCTCAAATCGCTCGGCAGCTCAGTCGACATTCCTCTCCGAATTTCTTTTCCTCGGGTCAATAGCTCAGCGGCAGAGCAGGTGCTTGTTAAGTACCAGCGCGCAGGTTCGAGTCCTGCTTGACCCGCTTGTTTCAATTCGATTTTAGCCAAGTGGTGAAACGGTAGTCACGCGACGTTCAGAGCGTCGTGCCTTCGCGGGCGTGCGAGTTCGAGTCTCGCCTTGGCTACTGGGGGAATGCTGCAGGTGCGGCTGGTGCCCAGTCGGGTTTCATAAGCCTGACCTGTCCGGTTCGAAACCGGGACCTGCAATTGAATTTGCACGTGCGTTTGCGTTCGAACTTGGAAGGGAGCCGGATACGGTTCGCCGTGCCGGTTTGCTAACCCGTGCGACTCCTCAATCGAGTCATGTGGGTTCGACTCCCACTCCTTCCGCTCTGCCTTGAGGAAAGGGGACGGGGGTCAATTTGCGAAATGACCCCCGTCTCCTTTCGATTGTGCTCCTTTCGTTTGTGCTCTTTTCGTTTTTGATGGTGTCCGTAGTGTAGAGGTTGCTGCATGCCTGGCTGTGAACCAGGAGGTATGGGTTCGATTCCCATCGGACACCCTGCCGCTCGACTCCCTGCCAGTCTTTCCCTTTTCCCTCTTTTTAGTGTCCATTAGTGGTTCCCTTCTTCGCAAAATTTTATTGTTAACATTTTCAGCCCTCCCCCGGCATACCTCGCATGGGAACGGAAAAGGAAATCGAAATCCGGGAAAAGATGACCCGGCGGTGGCTGTCGGCCGAGACGGCTGTCAGGGCTTTCGTCGCCGCGGCGGTCGGCAAGATGGCGGACCGCGAGGATGTTGTCCAACAGACCGCTTTGACGGTCGCTCGCCGCTTTGAAGAATACGACGACAGCCGCCCCTTTCTCGCTTGGGTCCTGTGGCTGGCGAAGTCGCGAGTGATTGACCATTACCGCAGCCGCTCCAAACTGCCGCAGCCCCTGAGTGAGCAACTGCTCGATTCGCTGGCGAGCAAGCTCGTCGAACGCGGTGAGAAAATCGCGCCGCGTGCTGAGGCGCTGGAACATTGCCTCGAGCAGCTTCCGAATCGCTCGCGGCAATTGATTCGGTCGAAGTACCACGAGGGTCAACGAATCGAAGAGATCGCCCAGTCCATCCGCTCGACACCAGCGTCCGTCCGCGTGACGCTATTTCGGATTCGCGAGTCGCTGGCCGAGTGCATTGAACGGCGACTGGCGA
>JBJTQD010000863.1:0-10939 GCA_046075445.1 Planctomycetota bacterium | reverse complement strand
CTTCGAAGCCGGCCAGTTCAAACCGCTGCGTGTCGCGTCGCAGACGGAGCGCCTCAATCGACAGCTCAACCTTGCCGACAACCGTCCCCACCTCGCCCTTCGACTCCCAAAGCGTCTTGCCGGTCTCACGCGATATCAGCTCGGCCAACTCACTGCCATGCTCCTTCACAATAGCCGCATAGCGCCGGGCAACAGCAATACGGTCCTCGAGCGAAACGGCCCACCAGTTTGCCTGAGCTTCCCGCGCCGCAGCGAAAGCCCGATCAATCTGCGCCGCCGTTGCCATCTGCCCCCGCCAAACCAATTGGCCGTCGGTCGGACTGTGACTCAGCAACTCTCCACCGCCACCTTGTTCCCAAGTTCCGGCAAGCAACTGTCCAGCATTAATCGGGAGAGGTGTCATATGGTTGACTGAAAAGTGGAAACGCGAAACTTCTTCTTCGTCTTCTTCTTCGTTTAGCCCGTAGCCGTCAGGCGAGGCGAAGTGAAATTCCGCCTTTCTAACTCGAACAGCTTTACGGTAGAATCATCAACCCAAAAACCTCAAACGTCATCCAAACTCCCTAACACCTATTCCCCGTCTTCATTCTCTTCTAATTAGCGTCCATCAGTGGTTCACTTTCTTCTCTCTTCAGTTTTCATTTTCTTACTGTTAGTGCTAATCAGTGGTTTCCTCTTTTCCCCGTACCGAATCAACCGGGTACCCCACTACTATCAGATCGCTGCGGTTTCAGGCTGGCTGCCCGCAATGAGTCACCGACTTTGAGCTCGAGCTGCAGCGCCGTGACTTGATCGATGATCGCTTTGCCGGAATCGTCCAATCCCATTCGCCCCAAGCAACAACGAAAATCGAGCCGCGAGTTGCCCAGCATCAGTTCGGCTCCCTCTACTTCGCGAACGATATCGCCAATCAAATGACTGCGGCTTTCGCGAATCACTCGGATGCGGTCGAAAACTGCGTGCATGGTTGGCCCACCGTCGAAGATGTCGACCCGGCTGCGGAATTCAAATCCTTCCTTTCGCAGCATCGCCAAGGCCGGTTCGGTGTTCGGATGGACGCGGCCAATGACCAGTTGGGCTTCCTCCGGGAGCAGCGGAATGTAAATCGGATGGGTCGGCATCAGGTCGGCAATGAATTTTTTCGACTCGGCCGTGAGCGTTTCCGCCTTGGGAAATCCAATCTGAAAAAAGTGAGACCCCAGCGCGGTCCAAAGCGGCGAACGGCCATCCGCATGAACAACACCGCGCATCTCGGCGATCACTTCGTCCTCGAACCGGTCGGGAAAGTCGGCCATGAAAAGGAAGCGAGCCATCGAGAGGAGTCGGCCGTGACCACCGCCCCAGTACGCGGGCGAGAGGAACAGGCTGCCGATCTCGGTCGGGCCATTGTGTTCCTCCATTAAGTGGAGCACTTCGATCTCTTTGTGCACGCCCAGTTCATCCGAACGGTGAACACTCTTTTTGATCTCGTAGGAATAAAACGGCTCGTAGCCGCCGACTTTGGAATAGATGGCACACGTTCCGACCAAGCCTCCGCTCGCGAGGTCTTCCATCACGAAGACGTAGGGCTGGCCGTTGGGCCGCGACTTCTTCTGGCCGAAAGCGAAAATCGCCTGCTCGATCCGCTCGTTCAGCCGCTCTTTCGAGATCTTCAGCGTCGTCAGCCCGTACTCCGACTTCTGGATCAGCTCGAACAGCGGATCGAGGTCTTCAGCGACAACCGCGCGGACGATTAACATCGGTTCACATTATTTCGGTAAGGGCCAAAGTGAAACTTCAGACGCCACGGCAGACCGACACTCAGCCTTTCGCCATTTGGCTGGCGACCGATTCAATGATTTCCAGAGCGAGATCGATGTGCTGGGCTTCGACGCTCCCCAGCGGCAACAGGAACCGGAGTCGAGTCGGATTGCCGCCAGCAAGGAAGCTCATCAGGCCGGCGTCGTACAACCGCAGACACATCTCCTTCGCCTTTTCAGCGCTACCCCCGCAAGGAGTAAACGCGACCATGCCTCCGAGGCCGAAGGGACCGGCGATTTGAGCGGGATATTTTTCAGCCAGCCGCTGCAGCCCCGCCGAAAACCTCGCATGCCATTGCATGTTTCGCCCATCTGGACCGAAGTTGCCATTAGCGACCAGTCCGCGAATCACGGCCAGTCCCGCGACGATCGACCAAGTGCTGCCGGTAAACGTCTGGCTGACCAAACCCGGCTTAGGCTTGTATGCTTCAGTGAACAAGGTCGCGCAGACTTGGCTAATTTTGCCAATCGTCACCACGTCAACGTGCTGGTCGAGCCCAAAGTGCTGAAACGCATAAGGCCGCGTCGTCCGGCAGAAGGTTTGCACCTCGTCGGCAATCACGCAGATGTTGTGTTTGTGTGCCATTTCCGAGAGCGCAATAAAGAAGTCTCGATGACCAACATGGTAGCCACCCTCGCCTTGAATCAGCTCCAGCCAAAGCACGGCATACTTTCCGGGGAAACGTTCCAGGTGTTCGCGGAACTTCGCGAGCGCCCGCTCAGTGCTCCCCTTGGGATCGTTCGCTTCGTAGAACGGGATGTAATCGACATTCAAAATGTTTGGCAGACCCTGTCGATAGGCGGCCTTGTCGGTGAGCTGTGCCAGCGCAAGCGTTCGGCCTGCGAAACAGTGCTCGAAGGCGATCACGCGGTCAGCAGGAGCATTTTTCTGGAAGGCGATCTTAAGGCTGTTCTCATTCGCCATTGCTCCGCTGGTCGAAAGGAAGCAATGCTCCAGCTTCGCGCCTGACTCGCAAGCCAGATCGGTCAGCAGTCGAGAGAGTTCGACGCTGTACCGATCCTGCTGCAGATTGCCCTGCATTACCGTGTCGCAAATGGCCGCATCGACACCGGCCGAGATCATCTCGGGATGGCTGTGCCCGTAACCATGCACGCCGATGCCCGTGATCAGATCGAGTTTCACGCTGCCATCAGCCAACTCGACAAACGGACCGTGACCGAGCCCGCTGCTGATGTAGGGGAAGTAAAGTACGCCGCCGCGGAGATGATTGAACTCATCCAGCATCCGCTTGTAATCGCCCGTCAACTCGGGATTAGCCGAACGCACTTCGGTCAGCTGCGAGCTGTAATCGGCGACCGCCGCGAGAATCAGCCGCTTGGCTTCGGCCAGACGCGGGTCGCGATGGAGTTGATCTGCCAACAGCGCGGGAGTAGTCAAGTGTTTGGGAGCCTGGGAGGCAGTAGCCATAAGGGCAATGCTTTCTCAAAAATTCCAAAGAATGCGGCTGCTCTGCAGTTCCGCCGCCAAAGTATTCTACGTCATGCCCGGGGGGGCTCAAATGCAGCTTTTTTCAAGCTTTCCATGAATCGCCATCGCTTCGTTCAACTCGATCGCAAAACCAGCACCACCCCACGTCCCATTCCTCGTCAGCCGATCCGATTCTATCGGCTACTTGGTGCCGATTTTTCGCAAAGCAAGGCAAGAAAAGGGGCTCTCGCGGAGGCACGTTGTCACGGAGGAAGAACCGAAAATGCTTCTTCCGGCGAGAACCGTACAGATGATTCTCCGCTCAACCGTCCCATAAGTCCCAAAAGTCCCAAAGGTCCCAGCAGTCCCACAATCGCGACCAAGTTTGGATTCCTCCGCTTACTCGATCGTCTTTCGCATCTCCGCCAGCGTTTCCACGAGTCGCTGTAATTGCTCGCCCGTGTGAGACCATCGCAAACTCAATCGCAGGCGACTTCCTCCCTCGGGTACGGCGGGTGGGCGAATCGCCGGCACGAAGAATCCGGCATCCATTAATTTCGCCGCCAGTTCCACGGCACGTCCCGCTGCACCGATCCGCAGCGGAATTATCTGACTGGCCGAACCACAAAGGTCCCAGCCCTGTCCTCGCAGTTCTTCACGCAGCCAACTCGAGCGGGCATGCAACTCGACGCGCCGCTGCGGCTCGCTGCGGACGATGTTAATTGCCGCGAGGCTGGCCGCGGCAACCGCTTCCGGCTGAGCCGTAGAAAAAATCCAAGAGCGACCCGCATTGCGAATCCATTCGATCACACTTTGCGGGCCGACGGCAAACCCGCCCAGACTTCCCAAGCCTTTACTTAAAGTCCCAATCCGCACCGCGATTCGCTGCTCGACCCCGAGTTGCTCGCAGACTCCGCTTCCTCGATCGCCCCAGACACCGGTCGCGTGAGCTTCATCGACCAGCAGCATCGCGCCCGTTTCGTCGGCCAAATCAGCCAGTTCTCGCAGCGGCGCGAAATCGCCATCCATACTGAACAGCGAATCGCTGACGATCAGAATTCTCCGCGGTGGATTTTCTCGTCGATGAGCCGCGATCAATTCGGCCGCGTGCCCGACATCCGCGTGCCGATAGATGGCGATGCGGGCTCGCGATAGACGACAGCCGTCGATAATACTGGCATGGTTCAGTTCATCGCTGAGAATCAGATCATCGGCACCGGCCAGCGTCGTTACGGCTGCAACGTTCGCCGCAAACCCGGTCGGAAATAGCACGGCGGCCTCACACTCTTCCAGTGCGGCTAACTCCTGCTCAAGGCGTCGGTGCAGCACACCGTAGCCACTGACCAGCGGACTAGCCGCGCTCCCCCAGCCCGCTTCGCCCGCCGCATGCCGCACGGCATCGATCAGCCGCGCGTCCGCCGCCAGTCCCAAGTAATCATTTGAGCCGAAATCGATCAGCTGCCGCCCATCGAGCTGGACCATCCCACCGATATGGGGACTCTCCCGAACTCGCAGCCGCCGGCGAAGTTGAGCCGACTCAAGCCGCCTCAACTCCTCATCTACCCAGCGATAAGGCGCGCTTGCATTTGGATTAGGACTCAATTTCTCAGACATCGATGAACAACAACTTTCTTCGTTTAGCCCATCGCTTTATCGTTAAGCCCGCAGCTGCTACTTGGTTTCGTCCGCAGCCGAAGGCGTTTTCGTTTAGCCCGTAGCCGAAGCCCAAAGCCGCCAGGCTTTGGCGCAGGCGAGGTGAAGTGAAAATGCGGAATGCGGAATTAAGGTCCGCGCTCGGCGCCGGACTCCCGCCCCCGCCGATTCAACAACCTCCGGTCTCCCAGAAGCTCAACTGCTCGCCCTCCCTCTTCTCCCATAAGTCCCATAGGTCCCATACGTCCCACGAGTCCCATGACCGTCACTGGCGGCGCTCTCACCTCGCAACCCGGCTTAGAACAGCCCGGAGATGTTTCCCGCGCTGTCGATATCGATATGCTCTGCGCTTGGAATTGCTGGCAAGCCCGGCATCCGCATCATCTCGCCGGTGATCGGAACGACGAATCCCGCGCCCGCGGCGATTTCAATCTGCCGAACGGTGACGGTGAAACCGGTCGGCCGCCCGATTAAGTCGGGGTTATCCGAGAGCGACTTCTGGGTCTTGGCCATGCAGACGGGAACGTTTTCCAAGCCGAGTTTTTTGATCAGCCGCAAGTCGGACTTCGCCTTTGGCAGGTACTCGACTCCCGCTGCGCCGTAGTACTTGGTGCAGAGCGTTTCGATCTTCTGCTTAATTGTCATCGACCAGTCGTACAGCGGCTGGTACGGCGGCGGATTGGAATCGGTGACCTTGGCAACCGCGTGCGCGAGTTGCTCGGCTCCCTTGCCACCTTCGCCCCAGACATTGGCTACCACGGCCGCGATTCCCTTGGACTCGCAGTGCTTTTGAATCAAAGCGATCTCTTCCGGCGTGTCGGTAGTGAACTGGTTGATCGCGACTACCGGAGTGAGCCGGAACAGAGCCGCGTTTTCGAGGTGCTTGTCGAGGTTAGCCAAGCCAGCTTGGAGCGCCGAGAGGTTCGGTTCGGAGACCTTGTCGAGGTCAGCTCCACCGTGGTACTTCAGTGCCCGGAGAGTTGCCACGATCACGACAGCCGAGGGGCTGATTCCCGCAACGCGGCACTTGATGTCGAGAAACTTCTCGGCGCCGAGGTCGAAGCCAAAGCCGGCTTCGGTCACGACGTAATCGGACAGCGACATCCCCATGCGGGTTGCAATGATCGAGTTGGTCCCTTGGGCGATGTTGGCAAACGGGCCGCCGTGGATAATGGCCGGAGTGCCTTCGAGCGTTTGTACGAGGTTCGGTTTGATGGCGTCTTTCAGCAGGGCCGTCATGGAACCTTGGGCTTTCAGGTCGCGGGCGTAGACCGGTTTGCCGGCAAACGTCTGGCCGACGAAGATGTTGCCGATCCGGCGCTTGAGATCGTCAAGGTTGGTTGAAAGGCAAAGAATCGCCATGATTTCCGATGCGGCCGTGATGTCAAACCCGCTCTCTCGCGGCATCCCGCCGGCGGTGCCACCCAAGCCGACAATCACGTTGCGCGGCGCGCGGTCGTTCATATCGAAGACCCGCTTCCAATAAATCGAACGCGGGTCGAGCCCCAGCGAGTGCTCTTTGTTCTGGAGGTTGTTGTCGATCAAAGCGGCGAGCAGGTTGTGAGCCTTTTCAATCGCTCCAAAGTCGCCCGTGAAGTGCAGGTTGATGTCTTCCATCGGGAGGACTTGTGACCAGCCGCCGCCGGTCGCTCCCCCCTTGATGCCGAACACCGGACCGAGCGACGGTTCGCGAAGCACGACGGTCGTCTTGCGGCCGATCCGATTCAGGCCTTGGGTCAGCCCGATCGACATCGTCGTTTTCCCTTCGCCTGCGGGCGTCGGCGAAATCGCCGAGACCAAGACCAGTTTGCTGCGCTTCACCTTTTCAAGGTCGATCAGGTCGAGCGGCAGTTTGGCTTTGTAGTGGCCAAAGACCTCAAGTCGCTCGACGGGGATGCCAAGTTGGGCTGCGATTTCCGTGACCGGTTTCAATTTGATCGTGCGGGCAATTTCGATATCGGTGGCCATGCGCTCAAGTGGGTTAATGAGGGTGAGGACGGATGCAGGTTGATGTTCGAGACAAATGGGAAAGTGTCCCACGCCCTTGATCGTTTAATGATGACATCTGCCCCGCTGTTTGGGGAGCAGGAGTAGAAACCCCCTTTCTCCCGAGTGGATTAAGCCCGACCGAGATTCGCGAAAACAGTTTCCTCGCGTTGAATGGGCGTTCCCTCGCGACCTTCGAAAAACAAGCCCACCCTAAACCGACCAGAGGAGCGGCGCCGCAATCGATGAGTCGCCCGCGTTTCTGCGAACCGGGACATCACCCGCGAAGCGTCAGCGTAAGACCTCCAGCCAACCTGTGACCGCTTTGTCGCACTTGCCGAAAAGGCCCGAAAAGTCGGTCAGAAAATGAAAGAACCGTGAAAAACCGCGAAATGGCTATTCAGTTGAAATGCTTACAATATAATCGTAGCGTTCAAAACCAAGGCCATACCGCGCCCCGGAACAGGATTCTGATGCAGGGCGTGGTTTGCAGAGCAGGCGAACTTTCGTCTGTCTTGGTGTGGCAACGCTCGCAAGGGCGGTGCCGATGCATTGTCGACGACGAGCTTTTTGCTCGCGGCGTCACGCGGGCCCAGTTTTGAAGAGCTTTTCACCTGAATTTCTTGACCTGCCAATCCTTTATTGTTCGTTTTGGGTCGGAGCCGGGTGAGACAGTATCAAGCCGCTGCCGGTATGGGGATCAGCAGAGGTGCCAGGTCTTGAACAATTCCGAATAACCTAAAGAAAAACAGGTTGTCGAATTGGTCTGCCTTGCGGATTTTTTGGTCGCTTCTCGTCTCTTATCCACATCAGCTTATTCAGCTCACTTCGAGGAGAATCAAACATGTCGAAGTCTCACCGCGTAGGCTTCACGCTTATCGAACTGCTTGTTGTCATCGCTATCATCGGCATTCTGGTTGGAATGCTGTTGCCAGCCGTGCAGAGCGTTCGCGAAGCTGCTCGCCGAACCCAATGCGCTAACAATCTGCGACAGATTGGTTTGGCAGCGATGAATTACGAAGGCGCTTTCAAGAAGTTTCCGCCAGGTTTTACCCAAGCCAACTTGACTGGCGGACCGACCTCCCCGATTAACACAAATGGTTTTCAAGGGCACTCGGTTTTCTACTATTTGCTTTCGCAAATGGAGCAAACCAACCTGTACGACACATTCAACAATGCTCGTCCAAAACTGAACATCGCCACAACTCCTGATGGTTTGTCCGCAGCAGTTGTTCCGAGCTACCTCTGTCCTTCTGACCTTCTTCCAAACACAGCTGTTCCATTCCCAGAAACAAGCACCCCCAGCCAGTGGTACGGTGGCGTGAGTTATCGAGCCAATGGCGGTTCGCGTCCAATCTTTGCAACCAGCTCGACCAACGATGGCATGTTCATGTGTACCGGACCGGCAGCTCGTAAAGCCGCTTCGGCACCGGTTGGGATTGAAGTCCAGATGCGGGACGCCCGCGATGGTACCAGCAACACGTTTTTGTTTGGCGAGTTTTATCACCGCGACCCGAATTTCGATACCTTTACGGCTGCAGGCTGGACGAGTGGCAGCACCATGTTGGGTTGGTCTCGCTGGTATCCTGCCGGTGGCGATAACGGCTTAGGCAATTTGATGGGTGGTGCATTTGCTCCGATCAATTACAAAATCCCCTTCATCCACGGCGGCCCAGGAGCACCCACCTCCCAAACAGCTTGGTTTGTCTTTCAAGACCAACGCTTGAGTGCCTTCGGAAGCGGTCACCCAGGTGGAGCAAACTTCGTTCTGGTAGATGGCTCAACCCGATTCATCGCGGCTACTATGCCACAGACCGTTCTTTCGCTTTATTGCCAGCGAGCTGACGGAAACGTTAACACCTACGTTGACTAGTTCGTTTGGTCTGCAAGGCTTGGTTTTTCGTGGAAGAATTTCGACTAGGGTGCCCAGCGAATGAGACTTGCTAGTTTCTTGCTCCTCACGGTTTTCTCGTTAGCACTCGTTGGCTGCGGCAAAGGCGGCGGTAAATTTGAACTTACTCCCGCCAAGGGAGTTGTTCGAATTGACGGTAAGCCCGCTCCGGACGTGATGGTTCAAGTCATGCCAGACATCGCCAAAAGTGGTCAGGGACCAACCTCGCAAGGTGTCTCCAACGCCTCAGGAGAGTTTGTCCTGAATACAGTTGATGGTAAGCCCGGTGCCTCCGTTGGTGAGAGCATTGCGATCTTTGTCGATACTGTCGAAGACCGACCAGCGCAAGGCGAAGTCGGCAAACCACCGCGGTTCCCCGGAACCTACACGACGGCCAAGGGCGGAATTCCGGTTAGGATTGAGCCCGGCAAGGATTTGGTTTTCGAACTCAAGTCTCGATAACCAGTCCAAGCCATCAACGCCCCCTGCTAAGTAATGAAATCATGAACCACCTGCCTCCGGGCGGGTGGTTTTTTAATGCGCCCAGCAAAATCCGAAAATAACCCGAGCAGGGCACAGCAGTGCATCAGTGCAGTGCCCCCAACTCTTGCAGCCCACGCGACGCGGTCGGCTCAGCTATAATCCAGCCACAGATTTAGCTCACTGCCCCAGCTTTGTTTTCCATGAAAGGTTTTCGCTGATGCGACTAACAATTTCCCTCGCCACAGTCTCGGCCTGCGTTTGCAGTTTTCTGCTGGTTGGTTTTCTATCCAGCTTCGGCTTCGGTCAGGAAGCGATCTTCAATGGCCGCGACCTGAGCGGCTGGAAAGGCGACATGGCGCTTTGGAGCGTTGAAGATGGAGCGATCACCGGAAAGACCACCGCCGAGAAGCCGCTCAAGGAAAACTCGTTCCTCGTCTGGGAAGGCGAACTCGAAGACTTCGAACTCTCGCTTAAATTCCGGATCGTCGACGGCAATTCCGGCATACAGTTCCGCAGCCAATCGCACGGTGAGTTCAAAGTCGGCGGCTA
Source organism: Planctomycetota bacterium (assembly GCA_046075445.1). Taxonomy (GTDB): domain Bacteria; phylum Planctomycetota; class Planctomycetia; order Pirellulales; family Pirellulaceae; genus BJ22. Next base: position 1,149 of record JBJTQD010000863.1, on the reverse strand, counting down.
CCAAGCCGATATCGACGCGGGGATGCGTTACATGGGCATTCTCTATGACGAACGCGGACGTGGCATTCTCGCGGAACGCGGTGAACAAGTTGTGCGAGCCGGCGATGGCAAGGCCGAGAAGAAGTCTCTCGGGCTGGACGACGAAAAGTTCAAGCAAAGCTTTAAATCAGGTGAGTGGAATACCTACACGGTCCGCGCCGAAGGAAACCACATCACCCAAACGATCAACGGGATGAAGACCGTAGACTTCACAGACAAAGAAGAATCGGGCTTTGATCCCAAGGGAATCCTCGCCCTGCAAATTCACACCGGTCCACCGATGAAGGTCCAGTTCAAGGACGTGGTCCTCAAGCCGCTGGACAAAGCCAAGTAACCAACCAGCGGAATGTTCAACTCAAGCGGGGCGGCCAAGTGCCGCCCCTTTTCTTTTGGTCCAGCCGCATTCCCAATCGAGCCGTCAATGGTCCCCGCATGCCTCGAAGAAGCGAAAGAGGGTGTCTTGATTCAGGTCAAAGCCCTCGCCGCGGCGAAGAGAAACGAACTGCGAGGAATCGAGAATGGTCGATTACGGATCGCCACCACAGCGGCTCCGGAAAAAGGAAAAGCGAACAAGGCGATCGAAAAATTTCTGGCCGATACATTAGGATTACCCGCCCGCGATCTGGAACTGATTCGCGGGGAAACTCATCCGCAAAAAACGTTTCTGCTTCGAGGAGCCAGTTTGTCAGAAGTAGCCAAACGATTGCAAAACTGCCTCAAGTGAAGCCCTCTGCCTCACGGCGATTGTCGCAGGTCTCCCGACCTCGACTCAGCGCAGGTCTCCCGACTTGACGCCGGTCTGCCTAATGGCGTTCGGCGCAGGTCTCCCGACCTCGCCGATTCCTCGACCTCCGGTCTCCTCTTTGCATCTGATCAAGATCCCGCCTAAAACTTCCCGCGAACCAAATGCGGTTCGAACTTCTGGAGATGTTCGCGGCCCACTAAACCAGAGGCAAATTTTCAAACCGGCCCAATAAAAAGACCTCTCGGTCGTCGCGCTTGCCAGTTTCAGTTTCCGGTTAGTCTCTTCCGCGCAGTCTCGACTTCTTCACGTGCCCAGTCTTGGCTTTCGTAAAGCGTGATGATCGAGCGATAGATATCCGCGGCCTC
>JBJTQD010000862.1:0-762 GCA_046075445.1 Planctomycetota bacterium | reverse complement strand
TGGAAAGCGCAACTCCGGAAGAAAAGGCTCAAGCCAATTTTCTCTATGAGCGAGGTAGAAACCTGTTCCTTGTCGGGCAGTATGAGTCCGCGCTCGCAGACCTGGGTGCGTTGTTGAAAATGGAATTGGACGATTCCATGGCGGGGTTGCGTGGTGACATCGATCAGCTTCGACTTTTTGCCTTGGCTAGGTTGAACCGGACGGAAGAAGCGGACGCGGCACTGGCTCAGTGGTCTGCCAGTGAACCTAATGCCGTGTATCGCGATTATGTGGAGAGCCTCGTGCCGCTGTGGCTCGGCCGCAAAGAGGCTGCGATCACGAGACTGGAACAAGGGCTTGCGGGTGCGGAGTCCGCAGATCGCGGAGTACTTTACAATTTGGCGTGCGCAGCAGCGTTGTTTGCTGCGAGTGAGACGTCCACTGTCGAGGAAAAACGCAACTGGACCGATCGAGCGGTTGTACTACTGGAGCGTTGGGGACAAAACGACGATCAGGATCGACGCCAGATGCGAGAAAATCCTGATTTGATCGTGCTGCATAGTGACCCGCGGTTTGTGCAACTAGCGGCCGATCGGTCGGGAGTTCCAGAGCACCCGTATTGGCTGGCCAGTCGTGAAGTAACGCGTGGGGAGTATGAGGGGTTTCTTGGCGATTCTCAGGATACCGGAGAGAAGCCGACAAATCCTGAAAAGCCCTATCCGAGTATTAGTCCGACGCCGGCTCATCCGGCACAGAATGTGAGTTGGTACGATGCGGTGATGT
>JBJTQD010000861.1:0-1406 GCA_046075445.1 Planctomycetota bacterium | reverse complement strand
ATCTCTTGCCGAGAATCGAAATACCCCGAGACCCCAACCACGTCGATTTCAGGCTCAAGTGCCCCCGCATAGAGAGCCAGCATTCCTCCTTCGCCCCAGCCGATAACGCCAATCCGACTCGCCTCTCCCGACTCGCTCCGCATCCATTTCACGGCCGCGAGGACCTTTTCCACTTCGTAAGCTACGAGCCCTCTCCCCAATTCGAAGGCCGGGCGATAAAGCCACTCGCGATTACTCAAACCCTGCATCCGCTCGGCGCGATTTATAAGTAGCGGCACGAGCACGCGACAGCCTTGCTCCGCCAACAGCCGAGCGTACTGAGTCGAAGAAGCCAAGCCTTCGCTCAAACCGACCAGCTGTTCCGGCTGCACCTCGCAATCTGGAATCGCGATCACATCCGGCCTTACCTCACCCGCTTCCAGCGGCTCAGTCGGCACCAGCAACAATCCTCTCCCCGTCACATCGCCAAAGGCCGGCCAACTCACTTCGTGTATTTCATAGGCTGCCGTCCGCCCCACCAGTGAACTGCGCTGGATGGTCGACTCATACCTCGGCACCGGCTTCTCGGCCAAAACATCGCGAGCCCCTAGCATCAGCCGCAGCCGCTGCCGATTCGGCTCAATCGATTTCTCATAAGCCGCGGGCGAACTGTAATCCCGGCTCCAGCGCAATCCACGCTCCGAAATTGATTTTTCAAGCTCACTCAACAGAAAGCGATCTGCACCAGCTACTAACTCCGAAGCGAGGTCCCCCTCCATCGTCAACAGCTTCGTTCCCACAACCGGCCCCGCCCTGTCCTGAGCGATAACCTGAGGGCCAACGATCGCCAGCAGCAACAATGCGAGACTGCTCCGCATTGCATTTCCGACTGCCACCTGCCACCAGTTCAATCCGAATCCAGTCTCTGTTTGTGCAATCATTGAGCGGCAATTCCTTATGGCGGTAAAGGTGGCGTTGTGCTGGTCAAAAAGGCAAACAAATCACGAATTTGAGCGTCGGTGAGTTTATCCAGCAAACCGCTTGGCATCAGCGATAACTTTCCGGGAGCTTGCTCCTCCAAATCATCGCGTGCGATCGTCAACGTCTGCCCCTCGGCTGTCCGCAGCACCAACACCTCATCGTTCTCTTCAATTCGAAAACCGCTGACCACGCGACCGTCAACCGTCGCCACGTTCAGCGTCTCGTAACCCTCGCGAATCTCAGCACTCGGCTTCGTCACGGCGGTCAGCATCAACTTGACCATACTCCGGTTGTAAGACGTCAGGTCCGGCCCGATATCTCCGCCGCGCCCAAACATCCGATGGCATTTGCCACAGCTAGCCGCGCCGTGAAATAATTCCTGGCCGGTCAGCGGATTGCCTCGACCCTGCTGTAGAATCGCCGCAATCTGCTCGGCTCGCGCATCG
>JBJTQD010000860.1:0-5655 GCA_046075445.1 Planctomycetota bacterium | reverse complement strand
TCGCTCGACCTAATTTGCTGCTAGGCTTTCCTCTCCCATAGGTCCCACGAGTCCCATAAGTCCCACAAGTCCCACTCAACCAGTGCGGCCTCCGCAAAAACTTCTTCCATCCTAACTAAGGATCGCCTCGATCACATTCCCATGGACATCGGTCAGTCGTCGGTCGATCCCGTTGTGTCGCCAGGTGAGTCGCGTGTGATCGATGCCGAGGAGTTTCAGCACCGTAGCATGGACATCGTGAACGAGTGTCGGGTTGTCGCGATCCAGCGGCTTGTATCCCCACTGGTCGCTCTCGCCGTGCGTGACTCCGCCTTTGACTCCGCCACCACAAAGCCAATTGGTGAAGACGTATGGATTGTGGTCTCGACCGGTGCCACCTTGTGAGCTGGGCATCCGTCCAAACTCGGTGGTCCAAATCACAAGCGTGTCATCGAGCATACCGCGCTGGGCGAGGTCTTTAATCAAAGCCGAGGCTCCGACCGCCATGCCGCTGGCCAGCGGCCCGTGGTCGCGCTGCACATCTTCGTGCGAGTCCCAGTTCCGTCGCGGGAAGCCATTGTCGTTGCCGCTCCAAACCTGGACGAAGCGAACACCCCGTTCGAGCAGTCGCCGCGCCGTAAGGCAGCGCGTCCCGAACAAGTGAGCCTCTTCCTCGGCGTTGATCTCGCTCGGCCAGTCGGTTCGGCCTGACTGGATACCGTATATCCGGAGGATGTGTTCGGGTTCATCCTTCAGCGAAAGCGCTTCCGGCGCGGCCAATTGCATCCGCGCGGCGAGCTCGTAGCTTTGGATTCGCGCATCGAGTTGCTGGTCGCCGGGTCGCTGGTCGCGATGCCGCGAGTTCAGAGCGGCGAGCGTCGCCCGGACTTCAGCATCGGCGGTCGAGTTGGCAAACGAGCCGAGGGCATGGGGCTGCAAGTCGGCCAGCGGCTGGGCGTTGAGCGGCTGGATCACGGTGCCGCTGTACTGTGACGGCAAAAATCCGGCGTCCCAGTTCTTCACGCCGTTAGAAGCGTAGCCGCGGTGATCGGGCAACACGACGTAGGTTGGCAAGTTTTGATTCATTGAGCCGAGGGCATAGCTGATCCAGCAACCCGCGCCGGGAAAGCCGGGAAGCACAAACCCCGTAGTCTGCAGCAGCGTCGCCGCCGAGTGGACGCCCGAAGTGCTGACGAGATTGTGGATAAAGGCAAGTCGATCGGCGACTTCGCCCAAGGGAGCGACGACATCCGAGAGCAGCTTGCCGCTTTCCCCGTAAGGTTTGAAATCCCAAATCGGCTTGAGCCACGGCCCCAGCCCATCTTGAAACGCCTCGACGTGCTCGCCGAAGTCGCTCTTCTCGCCGTGATGCTTTACGAGCGCCGGTTTGTAATCGAACAGGTCGATGTGACTTGCCGCGCCGGCCATGAACAACTGCACGACTCGTTTGACCTTGGGTGGATAAACGCAAGCCGGATGCGGCGTCCCGTCAGCCAGGGCCTGATCGGCCAGCAATGCAGCGAGCGCTATCCCGCCAAGTCCACCGCCTGAACGGGCCAGCCATTCGCGGCGCGAGAGGAGTCCGGGCGATTGCCGAGTGGTCTGCCGCAGCTTGGTTCGGTGAAAGGGCGAGCCCATTCCATTGTCGTTCATGGTCACTCCTTCCTTAATCGATCCAGACAAATTCGTTGAGGTTGAACAGGGTGCGGCAAACGTTCTCCAGACCGTGAGCCTTTCCGAGGGCGACCAGCGCCTCGCGCTCGGCGGCATCAGGGTCGCGGCCGACAGCCAGCTGGTAGGCTCGCGTCACCTGCGCTGGCAGATCGTCCCCCGCCTCGCGGGTCACGCGGGCCGCAAACTCTTTGGCTTGAACCAGCATCAGCCCGTTGTTCAGCAGTGCCAAGGCCTGCAGCGCGGAGATGCTTTGGTTTCGCCGATCGACGCGCATCGAAGGATCCGCGCAGTCGAGTACTGTCATAAACGGTTGAGTCTGGCTCCGCACAATAAACCGATAGATGCTCCGTCGCCACAGGGAGCGGTCTTCTGGGTTGGCCAGTTCATATTCGTAGTGCGGCGAGTGTTCGGGGTGTTCGATCTTGAAATCCTGCCAGCCCGGCCCGCCCATCGTCAGGTCGAGCGTTCCCGAGACGGCGAGCACGGAATCTCGAATTCCCTCCGCTTCCAACCGCCGCGGTGTTTGACGCCAAAGCAGGTGATTGTCTGCGTCGATCGCCAGACACTCGGCCCGCGGGGCGCTCGACTGCCGATAAGTGGCACTGCAAAGAATCAATTTGTGAAGAGCTTTCAAAGAGCCACCTTGGTCGCGGAACCCGATGGCCAGCCAGTCAAGCAATTCCGGATGCGAGGGGAGGCCGCCGTTCAGTCCAAAATCGTTGGGCGTCGCCACGATTCCCTGGCCGAAGTGATACTGCCAGACGCGATTAACAATACTTCGCCAGGTCAGTGGGTTGCTCGGGTCGCTCAGCCATTTCGCCAGGGCAACGCGGCGATCGCCTTCGCTGTGATCGGCGGGAAGATCAAAGCGGCTGGGAAGCATTTCCAGGAGGCCCAGTGTACCGGGGCTGACTTCCTGCATCGGTGTAAGGACATTTCCGCGAGCCAGCAGATGAATCGTGCGCGGCTGACCCGATCGCTTGTGTGTAGTTGCGGCGTAGACCTTGGCGATCGGCTGGAGCGATTTCCGTTCCGCTTCGGTCGCAGTCAAATCGTTAGCTGTTTTAGCGAGCTCGTCGCTGAGCGCTGACAATCCCTTGCCGGCGAGTAGTTCGTTGCGCTCCGCCTGAAGTGGCTCGGGGTCGGTCGAGGCGCGCGCGGGGCTGAGTCCATCGACGGCGTTGCTGCGAGTCCAGCGGGTAGGCGCTTCGATCGAATCGAGCGAACTGACGGTCTTGCCTTGAGCGAGATTCTCACCGCTCGGCGAGAGGACTTCGACTTCGGCCAAGGCAAAAATGTAATCGTTCGCCCGGGGGACGAGCTGCGTCGCCGTGACGCGGACGTGTTGGGCTTTCACTTCGGTGGGGTGATTTTTCACAGCGACACCCGGATTGGGAACTTCGCTGGCCGTCTGGTCACTGACCAGCGTCACCCCGCTGCGAAACTCCGGGTCGTCTGCCACCTCGATCCGGTAGCGCAGGGGGAAGCCGAATCCGGCGCCGATGCTATTGAAGTCGTCGTAGCAAGGGTGCAGGACAACATTGCGAATATCCTGCGGGCTGCCGAGGTCGATCTGAACCCATTTGATGGCGCTAGGTGAGGCCTCGATTTGGCTGTGATAGCCGCCCTGCGCTGAGGAGGCTCCGCGGCCGGCTTCCGCGATCCGCTTGTCGATTTGAACGAGTTCGTCACCACCTTGTTCCGCCAGTTGCTTGGTAAGCTGGTCGCGGTACTGCTGCAGATCGCGAATCCGTCGTTTCAGTTCGACCAATTGCTTTTGAATCGCTGGATCGGGGGAGTACTCCCGATCGTCGCGATCGATCGCGGCAAAGACGGCTTGGAGCGAGTAATAATCTTCCTGCGTGACCGGATCGAATTTGTGCTGGTGGCACTGGGCGCAGTGGATGGTGACGCTGTTGAACGTACCGATCGTGTTGGCGACCATATCATCGCGGTCGAGATGCCGGGCGATCTTGCCGTCGGTCTTGGTTTCGGGAACTTCGAGATGACCGATCAGGTCCCACGGTCCGGCGGCGATCATGCCGATCGCTTCCTGGCCATCGCGCGATTCGGGGGAGAGTACATCGCCGGCGATTTGTTCTTCGATGAACCGCGCATAGGGTTTGTCTTCATTCAGCGCGCGGATCACGTAGTCGCGATAAGGCCAGGCGCTTGGACGCGGCTGGTCTTTGTCATAACCATGCGTGTCGCCGTAGTGGACCACATCCAGCCAGTGCCGCGCCCAGCGCTCGCCGTAGCGCGGTGAAGCGAGCAATCGGTCGACCAGTTTTTCGTAAGCCTGAGGATCGGGGTCGGCGACGAACGCGGCGATCTCTTCCGGGGATGGCGGCAAGCCGTGCAGGTCAAAGTAAAGACGCCGGATCAGCGTGCGCCGATCGGCCGCTGGGGCGGGTGAGAGTTTTTCTGCTGCTAATTTGGAACGGACAAAGAGGTCGATCGGATTTTGTGCTGCTTCCAGTTTCTGATTCGATTCCCATGCGGGATTAGCTGTGGGAGTAGCCGGGCTTTTCAGTGCCTGCCAAGCCCAGTGGTCGAGCCGCGGGTCCCGCGTTTCGGCTTCGTCCTTGGCTGAGCTGGGCCAAGGCGCTCCCGCTTCGATCCATTCGCGCAGCAGAGCGATTTCTTTGTCCTCCAGCCGTTCGCCATCGGGTGGCATTGCCTGTTCTTCGTTGTCAGTAGTGACTCGCCGCAGCAGTTCGCTTTGATCCGGTTTGCCCGGCAGGACAACTGGCCCGAAGTCACCTCCCTTTTCGATCCCTTTGCGGGTATCGAGCCGCAATCCAGACTCTGTCGTCTCCGCTCCATGACAATCACCGCAGCGGTCGCGGAGCAGCTGGCGAACCTGTGAGGCGAGTCGTTGCGGGCCTTCGGACGGAAGGGGTTCTTGAGCGACAGCTGTAGAAAAAGCTGAAAGGCATTGGACGGAGGCGAAGCAGAGGAAAGCGAGCCAGAAGCGTGGTCGACCGCTTGCCCTGGAGCCACAGCGATTCGTGCGACAGGCAATGGATCGATTCGCGCTCAAAGGAATTTCCTGAAACAAACAGACTTCGACATCAGCCAAATACGATTATAGACGCAAATCGGTTGAGCTGCCTGATTCCCGCTGCAGGAAGAAGTAAGTTAATATCGCTCTGATGTGAAGTCGATTTATTCTGGTTTTCAGTAAAGTATCTCTCGCGATTGTTTGGAGTTCACATGTCAGCTCGATTGGCATTGCGATTCGTTCTGTTTCTGGTCGGCTGCAGTCTTTGCGGCGTGTCCCCCTCCATTGTGATGGGTTGTCAAGAAGACGGTTCGTTATTGCCTTTTCCGCCGACCCCTTCGGCCAGCCTCGCCGCGCCGCGGTTGCAGGATTCGAAGCATCAGTGGCGGGTTGAGCCGCAGCGGTTGCCGGCCGATGCGCCGAATATCCTGATCGTGCTGATCGACGACTGCGGGTTTGGGACACCTGATACGTTTGGCGGATTCGCTCACACGCAGACGCTCTCCAAGCTGGCCGGACAGGGGATTACCTACAATCGCTTTCACACCACGTCGATCTGCTCGCCGACGCGCGCGTCGCTCTTGACCGGCCGCAATCATCAGCGGGTTGGTAGCGGGACGATTGCCGAGCGCGCTGTCGACTGGGATGGCTACAGCGGCGTGATGCCGAAGACCTCGGCTTCGATTGCCGAGATTCTGCGGCACTACGGCTACAAGACATCGGCCTTCGGCAAATGGCACAACACGCCAGCCGATCAAACAACCGCCATGGGGCCGTTTGATTATTGGCCAACCGGATATGGCTTCGATTACTTCTACGGCTTCCTCGCCGGGGAGACTTCGCAGTGGGAACCGCGGTTGGTTGAGAACACGACACCCATCGAGCCACCGCACGGGTCGCATCTGACCGAACTGATGGTCGATCGCTCCATCGATTGGCTGAAGAAGCATCGAGCCTACTCGCCGGACAAGCCATTCTTCATGTACTGGGCACCCGGC
>JBJTQD010000859.1:0-30389 GCA_046075445.1 Planctomycetota bacterium | reverse complement strand
ATCGGCTTTCCAGTGGGGCATGGTCGTCCCAACAGCCGCTGGTCTAGCAGCCGTCTCAGTTGCTGCGTTCCCAGCTCGTTGGGACGAATCCCGTTCATCGGACGACTGAGCCAGTGTAGCGCTCCCCGTAGTGCCCTCGTCGGGAGCTGACTCTCAGAGAATCAGCCCGCAGAAATCACTTGTCTCGCAGCTTTGGGCAATTAACGAACCGCCCAAGTGCAATTACTTTTCACCCAGCAGTTCTTTCCGCAGATCGCGGGCGGTGCTGCGATAGAGAAACAGGCCGGGCTGTTCCAGGGCTTGAGTCACCAATTTCAAAGCTTGTTCCTTCTGCCCAGCGGCTTGGAAGAACTTCGCCATGAAATAAGCCATCTCCGGGGTCAACCGCTGGCTTTGAGACGCGCGGCCAAACCATTCGCCGGCTTGCTTGAGCTCATTTTGGCGGAAGAGGGTCCACCCCAAAATGGCTGCGGCAATCGCATTTTCGGGTTGGAGTTGCGCGTTTTGAGCGGCGACCTCAACAGCTTGTTGCCGCTTGTCAGCCTGAGGGTTTTCAGCCAAAGCCATTGCCCAAAGGTTGGCGATGTCAGGCCGTCCCGGCTCACTGACTCGCAACTCGCCAAGCATTTTTTCCGAAGAAACGTAGTCGCGGTTGATGAAGGCGATTTTCGCCCGCAGTAATTTGACTTCTGGCTTTCCCGGGCTGAGCTTTTCCAAAGCATCCAACGCGTTGCCTGACTCGGTGAATTTTTCGCGGTCCAACATCCAACTCGCATAATCGAGCAGCACTTTTGGTTCTTCCGGTTGAGCTTGGCGGGCTTTTTCTACCCACTCATCGGCCTGTTGGGCTCGCTTGCTCGCGGCAAGCAAAGTCGCCATCATCAACTCGGGAGAAGGCCGTCCTGGAGTCAGCTCCGAGAATTTTCGCAGGCGCTCAAGGCAGGCAATCTCGTTGTCCTGTGCAAACTCGACTTCAGCAAGTCGCATTACGGAACGAGCGTCATCTGGTCGGCGAACCAACAGTTGGTCAAGAAATTTACGAGCCTCTGCGTAGTCCATTCGCAACATCATCAAGTCGGCCGTAGCATCAAGCCACGCAAGTTCGAAGTGCGACTTCTCTTCTTCGGACCAAGTTCCTTTGTCGATTTTGGCCCGAGCCGCATCGAGCAGCGCCAAGGCGTCGGTCTTTCGTCGCTGAGCAATCGCAAGTCGAGAGAAAGCGGTGTACACAGTCGGTAAATCGGGATGGGCGATCGCCGTTTCTTCTAAAAGCCGCAATCCTTCGGTGCCGTTGTTGACTGCAAAATAAACAGCAGCCGTGCAAAGTTGCATGGGGGGCAGTTGAGGGTAAGTCTTTCGCAAAGCATCAAGCTTTCCCTCGGCATCCGCAACTTTGTTGTCAAGCATCAAAGAGATCGCTGCTGAGACCTCTCCCCGCAAGGTGTCAGGTTGCTTGAGATTGCCGGGAGTGAGGGCTGCGATTTCATCCGTCAGGCGTTCGACCAAGGCAGTCCGGTTAGGATTGTCAGCTTGGTCTGCTTGGGGCGAGCCTGCCGCGGGCGGATTCCCCGGAGTACTTGAAGGTGGTGTCAGTTCCTGCGCAAACCCCGCAGTGAACGAGCATGACATCAGGACTGTTTGACAAGCCAAAAACAGAAGCCATCGAATCGGTTTGTTTGCGGTTTTCATTTTTAGTTTCCTTTTGTCGACCTTGTTTCGGCTACGCCCAGAGACTCGAGGATTTCAAGCGTTGCTGGCGATTGATTCAATACATAGAAATGCAATCCGGGCACACCGGCTTCAATCAACCCCCGACATTGTTCAATCGCCCACTCCACTCCGACGCGGAAATGCCACTCGGGGGAGTCGTGTTCACGCAGTCGAGCAATCAAGGCATCCGGCAACCCCGCGGCACACAGCGAAGTGATTCGCTCAATCTGGTGGAGGCTCAGAATAGGTAGTAGTCCCGGAACAACCGGGCAATTTATGCCCAGTCGCTGGCAATCATCGCGGAAACGGAAAAAGTCCGCGTTGTCATAAAACAGCTGAGTCACCACAACGTCTGCCCCAGCGGCAACTTTACGTTTCAAGTTCGCCAAGTCGATCTCGCGACTGGGCGCTTCACGATGCGTTTCCGGATAGCCAGCAACTAAAATCCCGAACTCGGGAAATTCGCTGCGGATCAGACTGACCAGTTCATTGGCGTGACTCAAACCACCCGGAACGGGACGGAAATCGGTCTCCCCCTGCGGCGGATCCCCGCGAAGAGCAACAATGTAGTCAACACCCTGCGATTTGGCTTTCGTCAAATAGGCCCGAAGTTCAGCTTGTGAACTGCCGACGCACGTCAGGTGAGAAGCGACCGGAAGACCGAATCGTCGTTTTACTCGGTCGATAATCTCCAGCGTCTTGTCCCGAGTCGAACCACCCGCCCCGTAGGTGCAGGTAACAAAATCGGGAGAGTAAGCCATCAATCTCGAGACATGCTCGTACATGTTATCCTCCCCTTTGGCTGTCTTGGGAGGAAACAGTTCGAAAGAAATAGCCAGTCGCTTGGGTGCAAAAAAAGAGCGGAGAGATGCCATTATTCGGCTTGGAGTGAGTTGGGAACGGGAGCAGACAGGAGCTGCAATTCAGGGGTGGTCACTCAAGAACCAGCACAGCCAAATTGCTCAGTCCCTCCATGATACACGTTGAGCTACAAATTCTCAGCGGGTCCGAAACAAATCAAATGAAATCGAATCGTTCCCGAACACGATTGATTAGGTAAATCGCCTACGAGCCAGAAAACAAAAAAGGCAGCCCGCACGAGGCGGACTGCCTTGGGTTGACCTGAATTGCCCAAACTCACATGTTGGGCCCAGGGAGATGTTTTGGTAGCAGCCAAAACCTCGGGGAACTTTAGCAGTATCCCGCTGAAATTGCTGCGACTTCGGCTGGTTTTGGTTACTGAGCCTTCGGGACGGACAGAGTGTAAACGCTCATCGCATTTAGCTCGCGAACGAAGACTTCGCGGTCGACAAAGCCGACGTGCGCCCAAGTCGATTCATCAGATAGGTGCTGCTTCCCAAGTAGTTCAAACTTCTCTGGAGACGCCTTGATGAGCAGCAAGTCGCCCTGTTCGTCGAGTGCCAAGATGCGGTCACCAGCGGCAACCATGCTCCAGTACTGCCCGAATGGTTCCGAGATCCAAGTTGACTTGCCAGTCTCAAGATCAATGCAAGTGAACCGCTGATTCCGCAGGTGCAAGTAGACGTGGTTGCCAATCACAACTGGTGACGACATGTAACCTTGGGTCGATTGCTTCCACAGTTGCTGGACGCTCCACTTGTCGCCATCTTTCTTGATGTCGTACAGGAAAGTGCCGCCCTGGTAGGTGCTGGTGAAGATCCGATTGCCAATCACCAGCGGAGTGAGAATGTTCATGCCGCGGAAGTTAGGAACTGATTGACGCCAGAGGACATCACCCGTTTCCATATTCAATCCAGCCAGTTCCTCGCGAGACTGAACAACGATTTGGCGTACACCATGGAGATTCGCAATGATTGGGCTGCTAAAAGCGCCGCCCGACATCATGTTCTCGGCAACTTGCATGCCACGCCACTTAAGCTCTCCGGTTCGCTTGTTAAGCTTGAAGACAGCGCTTCCCGCTTGGGTATAGAGGTCTTCTCCGTCAACCAAAGGAGACGAAACGTATCCGAAATCGGGCAGCTTGGTTTCATACTGCTCGGGGAAGTTGATTTTCCAAACCTGCTCTCCAGTTTCGGCATTCAAGCAAACCAAAACGTCCCTCATTCCACAGACAAACAGCAGGCCGTCGTCGTAGGTCGGAGTGGAGCGGATCCAGTTGCCGTTAGCCGCCGCGAAGAACGGCACTTTCATCGCGCCTTCCCACTGGGCTTCCCAGATTTGCTTGCCCGTCTCGCGGTCCAAGCAACGCACGACTTCGAACTTCCGATCCTTGGTCTCCGTCACAAAAACCCGCTTGCCGGCAACGATCGGACCCGAATAGCTCGCGTCGACTTCGACTCGCCATTTCCGCTCGAGGTTATCCAGGTTGGCTTGGTTGGACAAAATGTCTGACTTCAGTTGGCTCGTTCGGTCTGGCCCGCGCCACTGAGTCCAGTCGGTGTTGACCGAGACCGGCTGAGCAGTCGTTTCCTGAGCCGAGACCGTTTGTGAAATCCCAAACGAGCTGGCTAGAGCCAACAGGAAGGCAGGCAAGTCACGGAACAGACGCCAGCCGCCAAACATTTCCCGGCAATTTGAGGGTTTCAACTTCATTTAAAGGCCCTTTGGTAAAGATTATGGCTGGTCGACGTGAACGATTTTTTCTCGGCTCAGTATTAGCCGTAGGGCAAACTCCGTAAAATCATTCAGAAATTCACAGAAAAATTCAGCCGCTCAGGGTTGTATCCCGAAAATGAATGGAATAGACTGCTGAACGAATTGAACGATTTGAATGAGTTCTCTCAAGGCTCTCACCGCGTTCGATTTTTCCTCCGCTCGTGGTGGTAGAGAGCATCTGCCCCGGTTGGCGGGGGGCCAGCCCAAGCCTCAGGCCGCTCCGCAAAGAACTTCCCCTTGGAAAATGTCCAAGCTGGAACTCCTAACGGGACTCCAAAAGAAAGGATGTCGGCCAGATGAAAATTGCCATTATCGGGTCGGGAATTTCTGGGCTGACCGCAGCCCACAATCTGCGTCAGCAGCACGATGTGACGTTGTTCGAAGCGAACGACTACATCGGCGGACACACCAATACGGTCGAATTTGAACTCGAAGGTCGCGAGTATGCGATTGACACGGGGTTCATTGTCTTCAACGACCGGACCTATCCCAATTTCTGTGGCTTGCTGGACGAATTAGGGGTTTCCTCCAAGCCGACCTCGATGACCTTTTCCGTTAGCTGTGAGCAAAGCGGGCTGGAGTACCGCGGCGCTGATTTAAATGGCTTGTTTGCTCAGCGCAGAAACCTGTTCAGCCCCCGATTCCTTGGGCTTCTCTCGGAACTGCTTCGCTTTAATCGCCAAGCCGAGCAGTTGCTTGCCGCTGCTCCCGAAAATCAGACAGTGGGAGAGTTCTTCAGCCAGCACCGATTTGGCAGGCAGTTTATCGACAAGTATTTTCTTCCGATGGCTTCGGCCATCTGGAGTTGTCCGCACTCGGCAGTTGAAGGTTTTCCGATTCGTTTCATCGCCGATTTCTATCGCAATCACGGATTGCTTAGCACTCGCAATCGTCCGCAGTGGCGAGTTATCAACGGAGGCTCTCAGCGATACGTCGAGGTACTAGCTCGCCCGCTGGCTGACTCGATTCGCTTAAACTCACCCGTTGTTTCCGTCGAACGAACGGCAGAGCACGTCAAAATTCGGACCCATCGGGGAGGCGCTCCGGAAATTTTTGACCATGTCATCTTTGCTTGCCACAGCGACCAAGCTTTGTTGATTCTGAATGGCTCTGCGACTCCCGTTGAACGAGAGGTGCTCAGCGGTTTCCCCTATGAGAAAAATCTCGCTGTGCTGCACACCGATACAAAATTGCTGCCCCGCAACCGTCGAGCTTGGGCCTGCTGGAATTATCACATTCCAGCCAGCGAGGCTCCGGAGGCAACTGCCAAGGCGACCGTCACTTACAACATGAATTTACTGCAGGGGGTAGTCAGCCCGCAGACCTTCTGTGTGAGTCTGAACTGCGGCGACCGAATTGACCCCCGCCGAGTCATTCGCAGCATCGTTTACCATCACCCTGTCTTTACCGCGGACCGCCGTGAGAACCAGCGTCGACATGGCGAGCTGATCGGTCCCAATCGCACCTCCTTCTGCGGCGCCTACTGGGGCAATGGTTTTCACGAGGATGGCGTTAACAGCGCTCTGGCAGTTTGTCGTTATCTGGATCGAAAATCATGTTCAGTTGCATCTACGCAGGCTGGGTCCGACACCGCCGACTGGAAGAACCAGGCCACGCATTTCGCAATCGAATCTACCTGATCTATCTCGACCTATCCGAGTTGGACGAAGTCTTCGCAGGACGCTGGCTATGGTCAGTGCGTCGTCCCGCTCCTTTTCGTTTCCATCGCCGAGACCATTTTGGCAATCCCGCAGAACCGCTTGCTCAGAGCGTTCAGCGAGAAATTCAGAGCCAGACCGGTGAGTCCTTTTCTGGAACGATCAGGTTGCTGACGCAACTTCGACACTTCGGCTTTGTGTTCAACCCGGTTTCCTTCTACTACTGCTTTCGGCAGCCTGACTCACCGCAGCCCGACTTTATTGTCGCCGAGGTCAACAACACGCCTTGGGGACAGCGCCACTGTTACGTTCTCAAACCGGAGCATTTCGCTTACAAGCTTGCGGCTGCCAAGCCCGTCGAAAAAGTGTTCCACGTCAGCCCCTTCATGAATCTCGACATGGAATATGCTTGGCACCTGCCGCCCCCCGCGGAGCGACTTTCCGTAGACGTTGTCAATCGTCG
The DNA here is from genome assembly GCA_046075445.1 of Planctomycetota bacterium. GTDB lineage: Bacteria > Planctomycetota > Planctomycetia > Pirellulales > Pirellulaceae > BJ22. Next base: position 23,921 of record JBJTQD010000859.1, on the reverse strand, counting down.
CGACAATCGCCCCCTGTTTGATGTCACGATGCAGTTAGAGCAGAGAGAAATCTCCACAGCCAATCTCACCCGATTGATGTTCACTTTCCCCTTCAGCACGTTTCGAATCTTCATCCAAATCTATTGGCAAGCCCTTCGGCTTTGGTGGAAACGGGTGCCGTTTGTCCCGCATCCAGCCAAAGGCCGGCCACATGGTAATCAGGGCATTGGAAAAGGCTCGCTTCAGCGCAGTAACATTCACCATCATGAGTTATCTGCTGCAGACGCGATGCGGGAACTAAGTGCCTCGGCCAAGTCGCGCGAAAGTGCCCCAACGTCAACGTTATCAACTCGTTCGGAATCCACTTCCACCGTAGAGGTCCCATGATTCCTACTCCGATTAAAGCTCCAGAACAGCTTAAGCTGCGCAGCCGGATTCAACGCCAATTCGTCTTTGGAATCGTCCGCCGGCTACGTCACGGCCAATTGGCTATTCAAGACTCGACTGGAAGATACCTGTTTGGTGTTCCTGAGAAGTCGGCCGACGGGACTTTGGCTTCACCCATTGAGATTCAAGTTCATCGGCCGGTGTTCTACAGCCGCGTGCTCTGGGGAGGTGGCTTGGGGGCTGCCGAAAGTCTGATGGATGGTGATTGGAGTTGCAGCGACCTCACGGGGCTGGTGCGGTTGATGACCCGCAATCTGGACCTGGCGGATGATTTCGATCGCGGCTTTGGACGCTGGCGAAAATCTTGGGAGCGGCTGGGACACTGGCTGCGTCGCAATAGCACCCGCCAAGCTCGCAAGAACATTCGCGAGCACTATGACCTGGGCAACGAGTTCTTTGAACTGTTCCTTGACCCAACAATGAATTATTCAAGCGCCGTCTTTAGCGAACTGGGAGGAGGCGGTCATGGAGAGAGCCTGCATCGCGGCCAGCTCAACAAGATGGACCGGCTCTGTCGGATGCTCGACTTGCGACCCGGCGACCATCTGCTCGAAATCGGGACTGGCTGGGGTTCGCTCGCCTGTTACGCAGCCAAACACTTTGGCTGTCGCGTGACGACTACAACAATTTCAAAAGAGCAATTCAATTGGGCTTGTCGCCGCGTGGAGATGGAAGGCCTGAAAGATCGCGTCAACGTGCTCGATCGCGATTATCGCTTGCTGGAAGGGAAATACGACAAAATTATTTCCGTCGAGATGATCGAGGCAGTGGGCGACCACTATTACGAAACCTTCTTCGAAAAGTGTAACTCCTTGCTCAAGCCCGACGGCTTGCTTCTGCTGCAAGCGATCACGATTGTTGACCAGCGTTATCGTCAACATCTCAGCAGTGTGGACTTTATCTGCAAGTACATTTTCCCCGGAGGGAGTCTCCCGAGCATTTCCCGCTTGGTCCAGTGCGCTGCTGACTCAGCCAGCATGCGACTGGTAGAGCTCAACGATTATGCGCCCCACTATGCCGAGACCCTCCGCCGCTGGAGGCAACGTTTTCATCAGCAAATTGAAGAGGTGCGGGCGCTGGGATACGACGAGCGTTTCATCCGGATGTGGGATTACTACCTCGCTTACTGCGAAGCTGGCTTTGACGAGCGACAAATCAACCTCGTGCATATGCTCTGGGCTCATCGCCAGTGCCGGCTTGACCACGGCGTAAAAATAGCTGGGCATTTGTCGCAGCGCCATTCCCATGCCGACCGTGCTGCAGAAAGTGGCTCATCAGACGCGGCGATCAACTCATGAGCATGCTCACCCTGATTCTGCTTGGATGGTTGGCCGCAGCCTGTTTGATGGGGCTGCTTTGGCTGGTTCAGCTCTGGACTGGCGACGCAGGGATTGTTGACGTCGCCTGGGCAGCCGGTGTTGGACTGCTCTCCGCCGCCTTCGCTTGGCTCAGCCCAGCAGGATTGGCTGAACGCAAGTGGCTGGTCCTCGCTGTCGTTCTCGTGTGGGCGATTCGTTTGGCAGGCTATGTGCTGATGCGCGTGTTGACCATGCCGGAGGATGGTCGCTACACGGCGCTCAAAGAGCAGTGGGGGCCCCAAGCTGCTTGGAGAATGTTTCGCTTTTACCAGTTGCAGGCTGTCGGTGTGGTGCTTTTTGCCCTGCCAATCCTGATTGCGTTGCAAAACCCTCAGCCGCTGATCTGGCTCGACTGGTTTGGTTTGGCCATTGGCGTGTTGAGCATCGCCGGAGAGAGTTTGGCTGATTGGCAACTCTCCCGATTCCGCAGTCAGGCGGCCAATCGAGGGCAAGTTTGCAATCTCGGGCTGTGGCGGTACTCGCGACACCCAAACTATTTCTTCGAGTGGCTGCACTGGTGGGCTTACGTCTGCTTTGCCATCAGCAACTGGCCCTGGGGCTGCTTGACCCTGCTCGGCCCGCTGACGATGTGGTACCTGATCACCCGGGTCACCGGGATTCCGCCAACCGAAGCCCAGTCACTAAAGAGTCGGGGCGAAGCCTATCGCCGCTACCAGCAAACCACGAGTCCCTTTTTTCCATGGTTTCCTCGGACTCAGCCCAAAGCAAATTGAATCGGATTGGCTTGAACGCAAATCACTGAAATAAAATCGTTGACCGCTGAACTCCGACCATGGTGTCGGCAAGACAAATGATTAAAGAACAACTCACCAAAGTAGCTATCGAGGCAATTGAACGCGGTTGGATTCCGGAACGCCTCGAGCGAGCTGGGATCCGGGCGCTGCTGCGGCAACGGTTGGCGACACTCAACGAAGGCACACTCGATGAGCGGCAACAGCGGACCGTCGACTTTCTGGTACAGTCTGAAACCTCGCAGTTGGCTCCGCTGTCGGAAAAGGCGAACGAACAGCACTACGAAGTTCCGACTCGTTTTTATGACCTCGTCCTAGGCCCGCATAAAAAGTACAGCAGTTGTTATTTTGAAGATTTTCGCGGTGACCTTGCGAGCGGAGAGCGAGCCGCTTTGGAAGTCACCTGCCAACGCGCCGAACTGCGGGACGGGCAAGATGTGCTCGAACTGGGGTGCGGCTGGGGTTCGCTGACCCTCTGGATGGCCGAACGTTATCCGAATAGTCGCATTACGGCCGTCTCTAATTCGCGCACCCAGCGAGAGTACATCTTGCAGCAGGCTTTACGGCGAGGCGTCGATGGCAATCTCGACGTGATCACTTGCGACATGAATCGACTGGAACTCGATCGGAAATTCGACCGCGTGGTCTCAGTGGAAATGTTCGAGCACATGCGGAACCACCGCGAATTGCTCCAGCGGATTTCGACCTGGATGCGTGCTGAGGCCAAAATGTTTGTTCACATTTTCTGCCACAAGGAATTTGCCTATCCCTTTGAAACAGACGGTGCCGCCAATTGGATGGGCCGCTATTTCTTTTCTGGCGGCATGATGCCCAACGAGCAGCTTTTTTCACGCTACGACCAGTATTTGGCCGTGCGCCGCCAATGGCGCTGGGACGGACGGCACTACGAGCGGACCAGCAATCTCTGGCTCGCCAACATGTACTCCCATCGCAGAGAGATCATTGAGCTGTTTGATGAAACCTACGGGCGAGGCGAGGGAAGCCGCTGGTTTCATCGCTGGCGTATGTTCTTCCTCGCCTGCGCCGAACTCTTTGGCTACCGCAATGGCAGCGAGTGGTTCGTCGCCCACTACCTCTTTACCAAGGTCCCAATTGCGAAAATTGAAGAAGCTGAATCGGCCGCGACACGGCAGCAAAGTTGACAATCGCCGGCCCTGTTTCAACTACTTTCCAAGACTCCGAGCGTCTTGGAGTTATTAGGGGCTGCTGACGTTTCAGACTAACCTTGAGCTAGAGCGAAGAGGTTATTCAGTAGGCTCAGTTTTGGCTGTAGGGCAGTGGCCAGCGCTGGGTCAGCGTCCGGGTTAAAGAAGTATTCCCAAATCGTCGCGAAATCTTCACGCGGGTTGGTTTGGCCGTAGTTCTCGGCAAAACTCGCGGAACTGGCAAACCAATGATTGCCGTCGAGCGACTGGGTAAAACTGCCGGGAGAATTAGGATTCACATCCCGCCAATCGCTGATCGCAAGGAAGTCAACCCAGAGCTGGCTGGCATTTGCCGAAATGGTCGCCAATTCTTCCTCGCTATCCCAGTTGTGACCTAACTCGTGGACCGCAACCAGCGAGTACTGCGAGTTGTACCAAGCAGACGATTCATCCCAGTCTGCGAAATGGATCTCGCGCTCGTAGGTGTAGCCGGTTGTTTCCCATTGCCCGGTGATGTAATTCCATTGCTGTTGCTCATAGATTGCAAGCTGATTCCAGGCGGCAGCCCCGTCGAGTTCTGCATACTTGAAGAATCCGAGATCCTGCGGGTCAAGTGAATCGAGAAGCAGGGCGTTGTTCGCAGTTTCAGCCACGAGCATTGCCAAACCTTCATCAATCACCTCGATTTCGCGGTCAGTCCAAGTGCCGGTGGCATTTTCAAAGCGAATAATCGCGTCTTCGGCTGCTTTGTCGACGACCGTGTCGCTGCCTTGTCGCAAGAATCGATCGTAACCCGCATCGCCGTAGAGCGTATCGCTGGTACCGGAGTCGCCGCCATGCAGCGAGTCATTGTCATTTCCACCTCTAAGCAAGTCGACACCACTGCCGCCGCGGATTAAGTCATTTCCGTTCTCCCCGTAGAGCCGATCGTCGTCTGCTTCACCGTAGATTGAGTCATTTCCATTGCCCCCTCGAATCAAGTCAGCCCCAAGGCCGCCTCGGCAAACGTCGTTGCCGTCGTGAGCATAAAGATTGTCATCTCCGTCACCACCATCGAGCAAATCATCGCCCCACCAAGCGTAGAGCTCGTCCGCTCCGGTTCCGCCGTACATCTGATCATTCTCGGTGTCGCCCATCATGTAGTCATTATCGGCTCCACCGTAGAGCGTGTCCGCGCCGGCATTGCCCCGAACTCGATCGTTGCCCGCCTCGCCGTCAACGAAATCATTTCCTGCTTGTCCGTAAAGGAAATCGTCTCCTGAGCCACCGTAAAGCGTGTCGTCTCCGGTGAATCCTGTCAGCGTATCATTGCCTTCGCCGCCGTAGAGCAAGTCGTTTTGCTCACTGCCCATCAGCGTATCATTTCCCTGATTCCCGCGAATCTCGTCGCTTCCAGGGCCTCCGCTGAACCAGTCCGCCCCGCTGCCACCCGAGAGAAAATCGTCTCCTGCATGACCGAAGGCTCGGTTTGCGATCGAAGTTTGATTTTCGAAATGGTCATTACCGCCGTAGCCGAGGAAGTCGATTCGGCTGATACTTGCAGCGCTGAAATACTGAGCGTCGATCCCCGTCCCTGTGACTTCAACCTGCCCACCCGCGGCGTTGATGACGTAGGCTGAATCAGCCGAACTGTCGCCAGTGATCGTCAGGATGTTGGTTGAAGAGTCATAGGCAACCGTGACCGCGAGCAATTGCCTGGTTTCAAGCACCAAATAGCACTCGTTCAGGTCAATTGCGTTGCTTATTCGGCCGGTGTGACTGCGTGGTGTGAGCATGAAGGGCAGCTTTAAAGGCGTGTTGTTGGAAGGTCCTCTCGTCGCGGTCTGCTCAAAAGAAGCAGCACGTCCTGCCCGGCGCGCACCGCGACCCGGTCATAACGAAACCTAGGTCGAAGAGCTTCCAAGACAGTGCCGTTTTGTGGCGAGCGGGTTGCTTGAGGCAAGAATAACTAGCCACCTTTTCCGAATGTAACGGTCTTGAGGTGGGTTTCAGAATCCGCCGTGTGCGATTTGGCTCAAAGCCACTCGGAGGTGAGATTGGGCATGGCTCTCTAGTCAGTCGGGCCCAAGCGCCCGCCCCCGCGCTGCGCGAGAGCAGGAGAATCCTGAGCCGTGGAGCAATAGAAAGACAGTGAAGAATTGGAACCCGAATTCAAGCCTTGGTCGCCTGTAGATCGAGTGCTAGATCCCGCTGCGGAGGAATGTTTTGCCGCTCAAGATCGGCGTGATACGCTCGGACTGCTTCCTCCGGCTCAATTTGGCCATCGGCGAGCAAACGCAAATAGCGAATAAAGGAAAGCTGGTCCTCCGCTTGATTGATCTTGCGCCCAAATAAAGCTGCTCTCGCGCCATACTTTCGTGCGTCATGTAATAACTGAAAAGCGTCGCGCGTGGTGCCGGCCGACCCTCCAAGTACCCCGATCACGAGAGTTGGATCGTAAGCCGCGAGATCCTCCATCGCCGCAGGACCAAAGTAAGGAATCTTCAGAAAAATTGGTCGACCGCTGCGAGTTACCCCGGCCAGCGTGCGAACAATGCAATCATTTACGTAAGCTCCAATATTCTCGACAGGGTTTTCTCCTAGTGCATTGGGTTCAAACACTTCAAGAAAGTGTCGAAAACCTTTCGCTTCGGCTTCCATCCGGAAAGCCTTGTAGCGCTCCAGCGATTCGCGGTCGCGCTCCGAATGATTGTTGAAAGTGATCGAGTAGAGCCCGAGGTTTGCACCGCGACTCCGCTCGGCGTCAGTGCAGTGACAACGGCCGGACTGAATCTGGTCGATAGTCGTCGATTGGAAAGAAAGCGAAGGCTGGCTTTTGTAGCTCCCGGTCTGGCCGCACCAGATGTCTGTCGTATCGTTAGCACGCGCGGCCGGCGTCACTGAGGAATTCGCAAACAGCTTCTCGTCAACCGTCAATTGCTCCGAAGTGCTGGCGCTCATCAGCATGATATCGACCAGCCCCTGCTGTACGATCTCTCGAATCGATTGGCGAAACTCCGCGAGGCTGCGATAACGACGACCGGGGCGACTGTGGCGAGTCGCCAGCCCGGGGGCCGAAATGCCAAACCCCATGTCTGGGTCTTTGGCATCGGCAAGGATGAAATCGCGGCAAGCCGAATCGGCGGCAATTCGGGTGAGTTTTTGGTCGAGAGTTTTGAGCATCGGTTGTCACACACGAAGGGAAAACAGAGCTCACCGCACCGGCAAACTCCTGAACGCGTCAGTATAGCCGCCGCGACCGACCGACTGGGACAGCGTTCAGCAGAGCAGGGGGATAGCCGAGCGATCCGTAGGGCCTTAATATCGGAGTCAAAATCACTTGCCCGCTCGCCGAACCGCCGCTCATGGAAAAGACTCTCGACTGCTCCGTTATCGGGACCTGTACCGTCGATATTTTGGTTCGGCCGATCGACCTGCAACAACCCTTGGGTGGTGACCGCTTAGTCTTAGTTGACCCGATTACGGCCACGACCGGTGGCGTCGTTTCCAACAGCGGACTCGCTCTGGCGAAACTGGGTAATCGAACGGCCGCCGTCACAGGAGTCGGGGATGATGCTTGGGCTGGTATCATTCGCCAGCGACTTGCGGCGGGTAGTGTTTCCGTCGCGGGCGTCAGCGAGTTGGCCGGCCAGCCAACCAGTACTACCGTAGTGATGATCAGCTCAGATGGCCAGCGGAGCTTTGCTCACTGCCCGGGAGCCTGTGCTGCAGTTGACAGTCTCTTCTGGCGGTCGCAGCGAGAGATCCTTTTTGCTTCTCGCTTTGTGCTCGTGGGTTACTATTCACTGTTGCCCAAGCTGGAATCCGACCTGCCAAAATTGATTGCCGAACTGCGGGCTGGCGGAACGCTGGTAGCGCTCGACTCCGCAGGCTCAGGCGGTGGCCCAGACCCGCTCCGCTCCTGCTTGCCGCAACTCGATGTTTATTTCCCCAGCCTGGGCGAAGCCCGAAATCAAACGGGCTGTGCTGACCCAGTTGAAGCGATTCGTCAATTTCGCACTTGGGGCGCTTCGGGAATCCTCGGCGTGAAACTGGGGGCGGAGGGGGTCGTGCTAAGCTCGGAAGCGGACCGCTTCGTCCATCTGCCCGCCTTGTCGCCGCCAGGCCCAGTGCTCGACACAACGGGTGCGGGGGACGCTTTTTTTGCAGGGCTGATCACGGGACTGCTGCGCGGCGACCAGCCTGTCGACGCCGCCCGGCTTGGCACCGCGGTTGCCGCTGTCGCCGTGACAGGAATGGGTGCCTCGGGCGCTCTGCCCGACCTGGCCCAAGCTCTGGCGCTGTGTAAAAAGGTTGCCTGAGGACAACCGCCCCAGCGCCGGCCGGCCCTCCCGCTTCTGCCCGCTTTGCCCTGAATGAGGTTGGAAGCGGCCTATCTCCATGCCGGGGGTGAATAAAGATCGTGAAAAAACAAGGGTTTTTTCCGATTCCCTTGACAAAAGTCACGTCTTCCCGCATTATCGTGAATTCGAAATTCGGAGAGAAAAAGATGAAGATTCACGTTGGCGATTCCGTCAAAGTTCTGCGCGGAAAAGACGCCGGACAGACCGGCAAAGTCATCTCGGTCGATCACGCCAATAACAAGGCTGTCGTCGAAGGCATCAACAAGGTTCAAAAGCACGTCAAACCAAGCCAGAGAAACCCTCAAGGCGGCCGATTGAACAAAGAGTTGCCAATCGATGTTTCCAAACTGATGGTGCTCTGCCCGAAGACCGGTCAGCCAACTCGCATCGGCTACCGTTACCTCGAAGACGGACGCAAAGAGCGATTTGCTCGCAAGTCGGGTGCATCGATGGGAATTGTTGCCCCAGCCAAGGCGACCTACGCCAAGAAGGCCTAGGCCCCAAAGTCGGTGAAATGCGGTTCCGCTTATTCACCCAAACATTTCGACAACAGCAGGCAAAACGGCTGCGTCAAAAACTAAAGGCTGGTGGCTTAATCCTGGCTACCAGCCTTTTTTCGCGCGCCGAGCCTATGCTCCTTTTTCGAGAGCCTATGCTCATTCGAAGTTGTCCGCGGACGATGCCCGATCGATCCGCGTAATGCTGATGCGGCGGCCCAACTAAACTTACGGCAACTCTCCACTGGTCCGCGACCGGTAAAGCGTCGGGTCAACAACTCTTCGCATTTCCTCTCTCTTTAACTGCTGGGGCGTAAAGAACTCGATCAGCCGAGTGATTTCAGTTTCCGTCCGAGTCATGAGATTGCGATGCTCTACGACCAGCAAGCTGCATTCAGGGGAAGATTCCAGGCGGCTGCGCGATTGTTCCCAGTGACGCTGGAATGTGGCTTTCAGGGTTTGAGCTTGAGAGGCCGGCAACTGTTTGCCCAGCATGGTTGCTTGTGATTCCAGTACTTCATCAATGTCGCGCTGCATCAAGACGACCTGACACGGGAGTCCTGTCGGGAGGAACTGTAGTAATTGGACGATAACCTTGACCACTTTACCGCGTGCTAAAGGGAGCCAACTCTGGTCTTGAGCCAAACTCTTAACTAGCTCATATTCGAAGTAGCCCTTTGGATTGGAGCCGTCAGGCGTTCTGATTTGATCAGTCAGTGGCTCCAGACCACCAGCCGTAAGGAGTTGCATCATCATTGAGGTGCCCGATCGGGGCAGCCCCGAAACAATCGTGACTCGGTCTGACGGGGCAGGAGACATCAGGTTGCCTGGGAAAGTGCAGAGAGCAATCGCTCGGCTTCCGGATTCCCCGGTCGCATGTGAATTGAAACTTCCAAAGCGCTCTTGGCCGCGTCGGGACGGCCCAGCCGAGCATAGGCAAGCCCGAGGTAATAGTGAGCTTTGGGCTGGTGATAAATAATCCCGACGGAACGCAACAGGTTTTCCAAGGCTAATTCATTTCGGTTCATCCAGAGAAAGACGACCGCCATTCCAAGGTGAGCCTCGGGGTCATCAGAGTCGACATCAATCGCTCGCTCAAAAGCCCGCCCCGCATCTTCATAGCGCTCTAAATCCAAATACGCTTTTCCAATGCTCGTGCTCAGTCCGCGGTGTCGACCCATAGCCTGTTCGGCTTTTAGAAGATACTCCAGAGCCAGTTCGTGATTTCCTTGGTTGAGTTCAAGCACACCGCGAAGCAGATCCGTCTGCGGAACGACTCGCAATCGCTTGTCCTCCAGCCCCGGCTCTGAGCAGTTACCCGCCGCGATGAAATCAATCAGCCGCCGACAATCATCAAACCGCCCAGCTAGTTGATAACACTCGGCGAGGTTAAAGGCCACATTCAACCGCGCGGGCTGACTCTGGTGCACGCCCTCCAAAAGTTCTATTGCCTTTTCGTAGCTCTGGTTTGCCATCAGCGAGCAGCCAAGGTTGTATTGGCATTCTTCGGCCACCTTTTTCATGGTCGCTTGTTTGTCTTCCAGCCCTGGTTCGACATAACCAAGCTCAACCAGTTGATTGAAGGCTGCGAGCTCCGCCAAAGGGTCTGACTGAACCTCGCCAGTGTGCATCCCCGCATCGCCTTCTACCGAGTCCCAGCTCGGAATCGTCTCCACGGCAACCGTTTCGGCGAAGGCCTGAACCAGAGGTTTGCCTTGCATATCGGCACCGACCGGTAGCCCGAACATTGAAAGAACGGTTGGAGTGACGTCTAGGATTCTCGCTCCGTAGAGCAGTTCATCCCGACGCGTCTGGGGACCTTTGATCACGATGATGCCATATGGCCGGTGCCAAACCACCGGCCCGGCCGGTTCATGCGGCGTCAACTTTGGTCGACGATCGCCAGTTTGGTATCCATGATCCGAAACCAGCATTACGGTCGTGTCCTCGCCCGCCAGTTTGAGCAGACGGCTGAGCATCATGTCGTGCAAACGATAGGTCATATCGATGCACGCCTTGTACCGCTCGAACAGCGGTGGCGGAATGTGAGCCATCCGCGGCGGATGGTAGTACATGAAACCGTGCGAGAGGTGGTCGATCGTGTTGAAGTAAACGGAAACCATCTCCCAAGGCTGGGTTTCCATAATCCAAGTAGTGATCGCCTGATTAGTCGCACACTCGGCCAACTGAATCGCCATCAATCGTACATTTCGATCGTTGGCCGCATCGTAATTTCGGATGGTGGGGATGAAATGTTTGAAGTCATCCAGCGAGAAGTCACTCGGATGAACCCTCAAGTCCGCCAGTTGCTCTGCCAGTGAGACAGGATGCACCGACCCGATGGGGACCGGCCAGCCCTCGCTCAGCGGTTGCGTCGGCTTAGAAAACAACTCAGAAATACAGACGCCGTTGATCGGCTCGGCCGGATGGCCAGCGAACCAGCTGACCACATGATTTTTGATTCCGGCCTGAGTCAGAATGTTCCAGAATGCTTTGCATTTACGGCTCGTGCTGCTAACCGGACGAACCCCGCTTTGGGAGTGTGGTGCAGGCTCAGAGAAGCCGTGGATTCCATGGTGCTCAGGGGATTTGCCCGTTGCCATACTCGTCCAAAGCATAGGCGAAATCATCGGCCGCATGCTGGCCAAGTTCCCCATCACCCCTTGGTCAATCAGGCTCTGCAAAGCCGGCATCTCACCGCGCTCTAGCAGCGGTTTGATGATCTGCCAGTCAGCTCCATCCCAGCCGATGAGCAGCAGTTTCTTGGCGAGGCGTTTTCCGGACATCGAAAGCTTCGTAAAAGGAGACGGCGCGACTGTGGCGGCAATGGAAAGTGCCAACCCCTAATCTCGATTCGATTCGCGCTTCTCTTTTCAGTTTCAGCTAACTGCTTTGTGCCGTCCAGTCACGAAGGCGGAGAGGCTACGAAAAAAGCCCGATCTTGCGACCGGGCTCTTCTTGTTGGAACAATTCTTCGCTGCAATCGTTCCAGCTGGAACTTGCCAGGTGGAAACTTATTGCGGTCGAGATGGCCTAGCTTCGTCGTCGGCGACGCAGTCCGAGAACTCCACCGACAGTACCGAGGGCCAGCAAGCCCAAGGAACCTGGTTCGGGTACCGCTACTGGACCGCTGAAATTGGTGATTTGCAGAATACCGGCACCGAAGGTTGAGTCTTGAGAGAAAACCCAGAACCCAAAGACGTCGCCTGCGTTGACCGCAGTAGAGAAGTTGCCTGTGCCAGCGGTCGAATTGAAGGCCAAAGTCGTGAACACGCCGTTGACCGAAAAGCCACCGTAATCCCAGTTCAACGAGTCGACACTCGAATAATTCCAGTCAAAGCTGACCGTACCGCTGGCATCGGCGGCGATCGTGTACTCAGTCAACGCATTCAGCGTTGTGCCATTGTTCGAGCCCCTCAGTGTCAGGGTGGTCAAGTTAGCGGTGAACGAGCTGTCGCCACCTTGGGTAAAAGTCCAATTCGCATGGTCATAGGGACCGGAGAAATCAGCTTGGGCAATCGCTGGTGTGCCCAAAGCAGCAGCCCCCGCTACGGCGTAAGCGAGAGCTTGCTTTCCAGAAATAGAGGCAGTCGTCATAGGTGCAACTCCTAGAGAAATCACGCAATGAATAAGATTACAGGCAACCCATCAAATGTACTGCCCGCGGAAGTCTGTTTAGGATACTTGGGCAGATTGTGCCGTCAATCATGCTTGGGGGGCTTTTTCTTTTCTTTGAAGGAAACAGCTCAGGTAGGGGGTGGTTATCTCGGCGGCGACCCTGAAGCTCTGTTTTCAGCGGCTCGGGGGCTAACCCCCGGCAAATCGAGTGTTTGGACGGTGAATTCGTCCAGAAGCACCTCGCCTAGACCCTGAAGTTGCAGGGTCAGCCGCAGTTCGGCCGGTTCGGAAGTTGCCCGGTAAAGAACCACTTCCTGCCAGCCCTCCGTCTGCCGAACTCGCAATCCCAAATCTCTGCCCCCAAGCGAGTCGTAAACCAAAAGCCCCTCAGTCGTTCCGCTCAATGGTTTTGCCAGATTGACCCAGCCATGAATCCGAATCAACTTACCGGCCGGAACATTCACTCTGCCGGAAAGGATGCGTAGCGGTGGTTGAGAAAGATTGCCACTGGTCGTCGCGCTCGAATCGGCCGCCAAACGAAGCCCCGTTTTTCCCGAAACCACAGCCCGCGGTGAAAGCTCCACCAGAGTTTCGATGTCCGAGTTATCCGCGCGAATGTTTTCCCAGCCGTTGGCTAGGAGCTGCTCCAGGTTTTCAAATTCTCCTGCGCCCAGCCCATTGGCTTCCCAACCAATACGCGATGCCTGTTGAGTGAATTGCCAATGCAGCGGCAGCAAGCTGGGATGCATTAGCAGCGGCGCCGATACCTGACTGCGGAATCCTCCCCGCGCCTGCGCGACGAGTTCCCTGCGGACGACAGCCAACTGCTGGTCAGCCGACACTAGATAATTCGTCGCCGTCAGTTGATTGCTACCTGCCAGTAGTGTTTCGGCTTGTCTGAGCAGTCGCAGCGATTCATTGAGCGCGTTGCTCGCTGCCGCGTTTCCTCCGCCCAAACGACTGCATTGGCCCTCGATTAACTGTGTAATCGTGAACCACTGATGAGTGAGTTGGTCATGCAAATTGACGTAAGTTGGGCCACCGGGACGATCGTATTGGGCACTTAGGGCATTCACAACTTGCGGATCTTGCGTCAGCACAATTGCCGCCAATTGCGGACAAAGGTCGATCTGCAGTTCGGTTCCGGTTGGACCTCGTGCGCTCCCTAAGGGAACCAAGCCGTAATCAGCCAAAAGATAAGCCCGGTCGCTGATTGCTGAGTAACTGTCGGCAAACCGAACCGTCTGCAAAGGCGCGTCACCGGTAACCAGCTGTTCCCAGCCAGTCGTCTGCTGAACGAAAAGCAGCGTCCCCCGATTTTGCTTGAGAGCTGTCACTTCCAGTTGGGCATTTCCGGTGGCGACCGTCCCGGCGACTACCCCTGCGGCCGCCCAAGGCTCGAACAAGTCCAGTTGCCGATTCAACCACTGAACTTGCAGAGTTCGCAGCCGCGACTGGGGGTCTGTGGCATCGAGCCGCGATCGAGAGAGAAAGCGAATCCCGCGAGCGCCCCCGGCGAGCGCTTCGAATAAGGCAAACTGCATTTGCTGGGGTTCCAGCGGCAGTGGCGGGAGCTGTCCGATGAAATTGCCCATTTGGCGAACGGCAGCCGAAGGAAATTCGGTATGCAAATCAGCCCAGATTGGCAGCGAATTGCCCGTCGCCTCGCGGCACCCACTAAGCCAATCGCTGTACCGACTCAGCGGCAATCCTCCGCCGGCGGTCAGTTGGCCGAGGACGAGAATGTCGCTGGTCTGAGCAAAAGCATTCCAGTTATTAACGGCTCCGGTTGCTACCGGCCGCTGCGACCTGAGGTCCTGTGCCTTTACTTCGCGGATTCGCTCGGCAACGTTTCGAGATTCCTGCTCGCCCAAGCCATCGCCCAGCATCCAAGCAATCACCCGGTCTGACCGCGCCGCCAAACTCGGTGTCTGCCAGTCAGGTGGCGGAGGAGAGACCAACCAAACATTCGACTGTTCGGCCTCCAACACCTGAACATCAGTAGCTGTCGTTGCCAACTGGATCGTGTTGAAGCCGAGCCCCTTTAGGAATTCAAAGCTCTCGCCATTGTGCTGAATGATCCGAGCCACAAAGGGTTGGTCATTTAATTCGAGTACCGTTCCATCACGTCTGACGCGAGCTAATGGTCGCTCATCTGTTTCCTGAAACGACACTTGCCGCAGTGACATGTCGCGTTTCGCAGCGATTCTGTCCTGAAAGCTTGATTGGCTGGGGTCTAAGCCAACTGAGCCACTGGTGCGCGGAGAACCGACTTGTATGACGTGCGGCCCCTCTCCACCGTAAATGTTCAATATCAGCTGATCGATATACGCATCGCGGTCGTTTACCTCAGGACCGTATTTTTTTCGCAACACCCAGACTGCTTCCTGCATTTCACTCGAAAGCGAACTGTACTGACCTCCAATCCCTAGGTTTTCCCAACCCGACACCGTGGTCGTCGCAGTACCGGGAAGTAGTGCCGTAAGCCGTTTGCCGGTCAAAGGGTCAAACGAATGTGGGAAGACAACGCGTATAAATAAACGGACTCCTTTCCAATTCGATTTGACGGGAAGTCCGACCGACCACTCGGAAATCACTCGCGCCGGCTCAAGAGGGTAAATCAGTTGAATTTCCGTCCCGTGTCCGACTTGGAATGAAAACTCCTCAGGTTTGGCTTCGCCCGTCAACGTTTCATCGGCCAACCAGCGATGCTTCAAGTCGGACTCTTGCAAGCCAGTATCCGTCTGCCCGAGTTTCCAGATCGTCTCGCTGTTAACCGCTCGATCTTGGGCACAAAGCAACGTCGCGAGGGAGGACATCAACATCCAGACCAGCAAACGAAATAGCCAAGCACCGCAGCGCAGTCGCTCGAAAGTGGCCTGCGCGCGGTCAGGGATCTCCCGGCACGATGATTCAAGCATCTGAAGGGCCCGAGGAAGTGTGTGGTTTGTGGGGTCAAAAACGTTTCCGCTTGCCAATCAAGCTGATTGCCAATCAGGCGGAGCGATGGTGTTTTCGGGCAACCTGTTGCTGGGAAGCCTCATTTCAGCGTTCGGCTGGTGAGTAAACGCAACCAAGCCATGAGAAGCCCGAAAAACGCGAGTTTTCGCAGGCTTTTAGCAGTTTCTCGTCAGTCCCGACAGGTCAGCTCGTCGTTTTTTCGCCACATCGAGGCGAATTGGAAGCAACTGCGATTTTGTTCGTAAGTTGCCTGCTGCCATAGAGTTAGGGCTGGTCTTGTCAGCCCATCCCCAAGGCTCGGCACGATCCATGCTTTTTCTCCCCTCCACGAGACAACCCTTCACCGCTTCTTCTCGCAGGGAGAAAAACATGACCCAAGCCGCTGCCAATCAAAAGTCTTCTGACCAACTGCCCGCCGACCTGGTAAGCCTGATGCAGGCAATTGACCAACTGCCCGCTCAGTACCGCGAGCAGCTGGCAAATCCGCTGCAAAAAGTCGTTGAATACACCAAACGCCGCCGCAAGATTCTCGACCTGATTCAAGAAGCACTCAGCCAATTGCGATTGGATTTGAAGTATCTGATGTTCGATCTCGAGGCCACTCGCCGCGAACGCGACCTCTACAAATCGAATCTCGAGGGCGGCCTCTAAGCTCTCTGTGCCACGATCGCTGCTTCACCCGCTCATTGAGGAACTGTCTCCCTGCCCGGCGGGCTGGTGCATTCCACATGCACCGGCCCGCCTCTTTTCGCAGCCTGGCTGACCTCAATGCCCCACCAGATTGGCTCGTCCACCGCAATGGCTGAAGCTGCGCACTCTGAAAAAGTGGTTTTCAGTCCGCTTTTGCTCCCTGCAACCTCGCATTTTCGAAAGATTGAAGGAACTAGGTGCTTGGAATACGATGGAACTTGGCTTGGTTTGAAACTTTGCCCTACCCAAGTAGGGTTGTAAACACTCCGAACGCTTAGTCGTCGAATCTGCCACCGCTCAGCTTGAAAAGATGTCGGCAAATCCGACTGCGGAACAAACATTCATTTTCATTTTCCCGCCTGATCTCCTCCCTTTTCGATCGACATGAGCCAACCGACTGCGGACCAACTTGCAAACCGGATCCTCGAGAGCCGGTTGATGGAGACATCGGAAATCGACTCGGTGCTGTCCGGGCTGGGCGGTCGCGATGCCAGCGAGCAAGACTTTGTTGACGCCCTGCTGCGACAAGAGAAGTTAACCAATTGGCAGATCACCCGCCTGCTGGAAGGTCATGTCCGAGGATTCTTTTACGGGCATTGGCGAGTGCTTTACCTGATCGGCCATGGAACATTCGCCCGTGTCTACCGATGTGAGCACCGGAAAACCGGTGAGATAAAAGCAATCAAAGTTCTCCGCAACCGCTACTCCGACGACGAGGGTGTCCGGGATCGATTCGAGCGTGAGGCTCGCACCGTGATGACACTGCGGCACCCCAACATTGTCCCGATTCACGAAGTCGAGACAGAAAAGGGCCGCTGTTTCATGGTGATGGATTTCGTCGAAGGGCAAAACCTTCGCGACTACGTCCGCGCCCACGGCAAACTCAAGCTCAATACGGCCCTGCAAATCGTGAAGGACCTGGCCAGCGGGTTGGAATACGCTCTGGCCAAAGGAATTACTCACCGCGACATGAAGCTCTCAAACGTTTTGCTCTCCAGCCGAGGACAAGCTCGTTTGGTCGACTTTGGTTTGGCAGCTGTCAATGTTACCGACGAAGATGGGGATGCCAAGCAAGGTCCTCGCTCTGTCGATTACGCAGGCTTGGAACGAGTAACCAATGTGAGCCGTAATGATCCGCGCAGCGATATCTTTTTCCTCGGCTGCATGCTCTATCAAATGCTTACCGGCCGTCCGCCCTTGTATGAAACCAAGGAGCGAATCAAACGGATGCACCCCTCTCGATTCCGCGATGTGCCCCCAATTACGGCGTTAGAGCCGAGCCTGCCCAATCGCGTGGTGATCCTCGTCAACCGCCTGATGGACCTCGACCCAGAACGCCGAGTTCAGAATCCAACACAGGCGCTATCTGAAATCGAGTCGGTGTTGAAAGCAGTCGCAGCCGGTGATGTCCAAGCCTACGACCCCGAACTTGCCCGGCAACAAGCGGCCGAATACGAGCAATCGCTCGCCAAACGCGAAGAAGGAAGAGATAAAACCGTACTCCTCGTCGAATCGAATCCCAAGGTGCAGGACCTGTTTCGGGAAAAGCTCAAGGAAGTCGGTTATCGCGTCTTGATCATGAGTGACCCCGTCCGAGCCTTACAACGTTTCGCAGAACTCGATCCAGCCGACCCTAGCCCCGCCGACCTCGTAATGTTTGGCTGCTCGAAACTCGGCGCCAGTGCCCTCGAAGCCTTTAATCAATTTGTCGGTGACCCACGCAACGCAAAATATCCAGCGATCATTTTGCTGGAAAATCGCCAAGCTGATTTTGCCAAAGTCGCGAACCTTTCCGGCAGCAATCGTCGCGCCCTCTCGCTCCCCGCCAAAGTAAAAGAACTGCGCGAAGTGCTCAGGGAATTGCTCACGCCCGCTGCTGCAAACAGCTCTCCGGCGAATCCTGTCTGACCACTTGGGCTAAGACATCTCTTGGAACTGCGGCAGCGGGAGTATCCGCAGGCTACTCCCTCTTCAGGCTTTAAATCTCAGGACCGAGCGTTTGCCTCGCCTCATCCAGCCACTGCTCGGCGCTCCCCGGGTCGGCTTCTCGACAAGAAGTCTCAATCGCGTGCGCTAAATTCCCCATCTCCTCTTTCCAGTCATCGGGTGACATTTCCGCCGGGCAAAGCATCGCCAATTCATCAATCAGCAAAACCAGTCGCAAAAGGTGGCGAAAGACCACTCCCTCCTGCTTCTGCAGCCGATGAGACGTGATGTAGAGATTGAAATTGCCTCCTAAAGCAAGCAACTCCCCGGCAACCCAACAGGGACGAATCCGCAAATCGTCTACCCCGGGGAAATCATATTGAAAGAGCCTTTGCAACTTGTGGGCTAAGGTCAACACCCGAGGCGGACCATCGACGAATCGAGCCCGCCACTCACGCGGGTCTTCCTCCGGACCCGGCCCGTTCAATTCGTCCACCGTCGCCAGCCCCAGTGTCAGTAGCTGCGGTTCCAGTCGCTCCGTAGCGAGCGGGCCCGGTGGGAGCAACTCGCGCGAGGGAACCTCAATTTCATTTCCCAAAGAAGGCGATATCTCCAGCAGCGCCTCGAATGCCTGCAATCGCTCATTCTGATCGGCGATCGCCATGTGATTTATCAGGAACATCGCAAACAGCGGATGAACGCCCTTGAGGAAGAGCAGATCCCGCAGACGCTCGGTCGGTTCGGCCCGCTCCGCTTCATACTCGATTTCCGAACTGGTTGAGGGGGGCGCTCCGCCTCCGGCAGAACTGGCTTTTTTCAATTCCGGTTTGCCGCCCTTACCTTTACCACGCTGTCCCAAATCCAGAGTCGGACGCACGTCGCTTGCCGCTTGCTCGGCCGAAATGTCAATTTCCGCAGCTTGTTCAGGCAGCGCAGGGGACTCAGGCAGTTCCCGGTACAGCGCTGCGAGCGGAGGAGTCGGAGTAAGTTTGACATATCCGGCTCGATGTAGTGTCAACAGCATTCGCTGTAATTGAGAGTTTGCCTGCTCGATGGCTTTGCCCTTGAGCAGTCGGCGCGAAACCAACTGGCGAATCAACGAGATATCCGGAGAAGCCTCGAGCATGTAAGCCAGCAAACGCCAAGTCAAAGGTCCGCGACTTTCAAGGCTGGCCGGCAAACTCTTGACCAGTTGCTCAAATTGCGTCTCGTTCCAGTACTGCACCCCCTCGCGACGCCGAGGCATCTTCTTTTTGATCTCTTTTCTCGCGCGAATCAAACCAGGGTCTTTGGTGTCTTCGGGGATCTGATTGAGCTTCTCCTGCCACCGCAAAATCTTGACATCATCCTCATGTGCCAAGGCAAAGACAAACCCCCGGTCGTCATACTGAGGGCGCCCCGCGCGGCCGAACATCTGGTGAGCCGAACTTGGCTCGATCAATTTCATCTTTCCCGGCGGCCCCTTCAGTAGCGTCGGCAAAACGACGCTCCGAGCCGGCAAATTAATCCCGGCCGCCAAGGTTTCCGTGCAGACGCAAACCGAAAGCAGCTTTTCTTGAAAAAACTGCTCGATGATTCGCCGGTACTTCGGCAGTACCCCGGCATGGTGAACCCCAACGCCACGTTGTAGCAGTTGCTTTAGCTTCGGGCCCGCTCCTCGAGACCAGTCGTGCGCTTCGAGCGCCTGGCTGAGCAGTTTCTGCTGAGCTGAATCGACAACCTGCTTGCCCTTTAGCAACTCAGCCACCGTCCAGCACTGTTCACGGTTAAAGCAAAAGATCAGTGCAGGTGTTAAACGGCCTTCACCTTCTCGACCGAACATCAACTCGAGTTGTTCATCGAGCAGTTGATCACCGACCCACTGATAATTCAATGGAACCTTGCGCTGGTCACTCTGCACCAGTGCCAAGCGGCGCTCGTGCCGCGTAGCCAGCCAATGGCAGAACTCGCCGGCATTCCCCACGGTCGCGGAAAGCAGTAATGTCTTCACCGTCCGCGGGAGTAATGCCAAGCCGAACTCCCAGACAATTCCCCGTTCCAAGTCATTGAAGCTGTGGAACTCATCCATCACCACAGCCCAAACTTGTTTAAAGTCAAACGCTTCCTTGTGCAGAAGGCGATTGAGCAGAATTTCTGCCACGACTACTTGTAGCGGAGCGTGTGGATTGACCTTGCGATTTCCCGTCGCCATTCCCACGTGGTCCCGGGTATAGCCCCAGCGCTCGGCCGCTTCCTGCAACTCCCGAAACTTCTGGTCGGTCAAAGCGACAAGCGGCGTCGTATAGTAGGCCGTCTTCCCCAATCGCAGCGCCTCAAACAGAGCCGCCTCGGCAATCAATGTCTTTCCAGTGCCGGTCGGAGCGCAGACTAAAACGCCTTGTTCATTAGAGAACCAATTAAAGATCGCCTCTTCCTGAACCGGATAGGGCTCAAACGGAAGTTGGCCCAGATAGCGTTCACAAATTTCGTCGCGCACAGATTGTGGTACAGAGCTTTCCATGCCCCAATCGTCGCAGGTCAATCCAGCCACAGCAAGACAGGCCAACACGCAACACGAGCGAACAGCCAGAGAGCCACGCCTCGCCACCCCTCGAAATCTCGAGACACTTTCCTCTTTCGAATTCCCAGGGCCGATTTACTCCTTCAACTTCTTTCTCTTGCTACCTGTCTTCCTCTAGTTTCCTGTCATCGGCGACAATCAGTGGACCTGCTTTTCCTTTCTAAATTCTTTTTGATTAGTGCCCATTAGTGGCTCCCTTCTTCATCACCGGACACTCAAACGAAAAAAGCCGCTCGAGCAAAACTCAAGCGGCTTTTCCTTAGGAGGTCGGCATTCAAGCCAACGCTGTCTCCAGCTTGGCCTTTGGAACTGGAAGGTTAATCAAGGAAACCAACCAGTTCTTGACTCCGACTAGGTTGTTGCAATTTGCGAACGGCTTTCGCTTCGATCTGTCGAATTCGCTCGCGGGTGACTTTGAAAATATGGCCGACTTCTTCGAGCGTGTAGCTGTAGCCATCGCCCAGGCCATAACGCAGTTTAATGATTTCCCGTTCGCGGTAGCTCAGCGTCTTGAGCACCTTGTCGATGCGTCCACGGAGCATCTCTTGGGCGGCACCGAGCGATGGATTCTCAGCTTCACCATCTGGCAGCAAGTCGCCGAATTGGCTGTCCTCACTGTTGCCAACAGGGCGGTCGAGGCTGATCGGGTAGCGGCTCATCGCCAGCACCCGGCGGGCTTCATCAATCGTCGTCTGCGACTTGCGGGCGATTTCTTCCAGCGTCGGCTCGCGGCCCAATTCCTGAAGTAGCTGGCGGGAAACCGTCCGAACGCGGGACATTGTCTCCACCATGTGAACCGGGATCCGAATTGTGCGGCTTTGATCGGCTACTGCCCGCGTAATCGCTTGGCGAATCCACCAAGTCGCATAGGTACAGAATTTAAATCCACGGCGGTATTCGAATTTGTCGACCGCACGCATCAAGCCCGCGTTGCCTTCTTGAATCAGATCAAGGAAGCTCAATCCGCGGTTTCGATATTTCTTGGCGATTGACACCACCAATCTTAAGTTGCCCTCGGACAACTCGCGTTTGGCTTGTTGGTAGTGAGAGTAAACACCCTTGAGGAACCGGACTCGATTGCGGAGGCTCGTAGGGGTTTCCTGACAGGCGATCAGAATTGTCCGCAGCTCACGGACCATCGGCTTCCGCTCGCTCGCAGGCTTCTTGGCCTTCTTGTGAGCGACGATCTTCTCGTACAACTCATCCACAGTTCTGCTGAACTTCTCCAGCGATCCGATCATCGCTTCGATTCTTTGTGTTCGCAGGCCGAGTTCTTCGATTAAGCGGACACTGCGGCGCCGTCGACGTGCCAACCGCATCCAAGCACTGCGGCGGTCAGCTTTGGAGCGACTCTTCGAATAAGCAGTCAGAAAATCTCGCCGATTTCGCTTCAGCAACACGGCCAGCGTGTTCAGGTTATGGGGGATTCGCCCCAGGATTTGTTCTTTTTCCAAGCGGTCGGTGACCGAGACTTGGACCGTGCGGTCGAAGGGCAACTCGCCCTTGTGAACGCGGTTGAGCGTCTTGTAGGCGGTCTGAATGACGTAATCGCATTCGAGCAAACGCGTCCGGAATTGACGACGGGTTTCTTCAATTCGCTTGGCGAGAGAAATTTCCTGTTGCCGCGTCAGCAGCGGAATCTCGCCCATCTGAGTCAGGTACATCCGGACCGGGTCATCTGACCAAGTGTCCGTATCATCGATCACAGCCAGTAATTCTTCCCGGTCGTTTATGTCTACGTCGACATCGTCACTGGCAATTGGCTGTGACTCGGCTGGCGCCTCTTCATCATCATCAACGTCTTGCACTACCGTTTCGTCAAATGGTTGGTCTTTGACTCGTGTGCGTGTTGCTTCGTCTTCAAACTCATCGAGTAGTACGTCGTACAAGGCAGAACTCCTGAATCACTTGAATCGGATTGGACTGCAGGTGGGAAGTCACCGCGATCACTAAGGCAAATACCTTCCGCCAAAAAAAGAACAAGCTGGGTAGCATTTCCCTCCCAGTTGCCTGATTTGAGTTTCCGGTACTTGCCGTCTCCGGCCCGTTAATGTTTTTTGTTACCTGTTACCGTCCGGTTTCTTCTCAAAAGCGTTGGCAAATTCCGCGCTACTTGTGAGATGGTTCGCCCCGTCAATTCGCTCATTCGAGCGAACACTGGCCGAGGGACGGCTGTTTATTAGTTTGTTTGTTTTGGCTTTGAATTTCGGCTGGGCCGGTTTCGCTGGGAATTGGCTTGTAAATCCGGTCGGGAAAAAGGTCGCTTGCAACCAAACTCCCAATCCAGAACTTCCTTAGTCTACCACTGGTTCCGACACCACTCTCGGTTCGTCCGCCAATTGGCAAAAAATACCGTTTAGGCAAACTCTTCACCTAACAGCGTCTTCGCTTGCCAACTGGAAACCAATTCTCGCGAAAACCAACTCTCGTGAAACCGAGGGCTCGCGAAAACGAGGTCTCGAAAGTCCGACTAAGTAGTCGCCAACGGAATTCGCTTTGCCCGATCCCATCAAGGTTTTGGGCTACCTCATCAACGAAGGAAAAGCACTAGGCCACTTCCTCAAATTGACTAGCTAACCACCTTGGTTAACACACAAAGACAAATCCCGTGTCATACCACTGTGATTCAACGCGACCCGATGGTCCAGCCTGAATCATGCCCCAGACCAACGACCCTACAACAATGACGTTACCGAGAGAGCAATCCGTAGCAGCTTGGTTAATCCAATCTGTAGCTGGCCATTCTTTGACCAGCCAAGCTTTAACCAGCATCGAGAACCGTTCCGTCCGCTTTGACTCGGATTCCTAACCTTGAAGCTCCGCGGTTGACCACCGTCAAATCCGCACCCGACTGACAAAAAACCAGTCGAAAAACCTCAAGGCAATCCTTCGCCGCCAATCCGTCAGCGCAATCGACACCGCTTGTAGCGATTTAAGCACCACTTTGCAGCGCGATAGACAACGCGAGTTCTTTGCCTCGTGCAACAATACAGCCCTTGGTCTGTCACTTGGATTGTCATCACCCAAAAGAGTGGAAATTCCACCCCGCCCGATCGGTTCCAAGCGAACGGTCAATTGAGTGCAGACAGTCCTGCCTCAGTCCTGTTCCGAACCGACTCTCCGCCCATCCTATCGGGCTTCGACGAAATCGGCCGAAAACTCTGACCCCGAAACCGCACGGAGGAAAAGGAAGTTCCCTGCAAGGAAAGTTCCCGAACTCAGCGGCTCCGAAGACGGAGCAATGACAAGTTCACTCAACCTCAAGGCCTCGAAGCCAAGTCAAATTCCGAAGACCTAACGGCCATCAAATCCTCTCAGATTCAACAGCGGCTTTCGGAATGTTTCGTTGCTTGACTCCGACTCCCTCGGGCGACAGTGAACCGCCAAGTGCGTGCTCAAAAACACTCTTGTCCCAGAATTATTTTTTTTCGGGCTGTGGTAACAGCATGAGTGATGAGTCACGTCGCTTAGATTTTACTCACTCGGGGGCAAAGGTCCAGCTACAAAGCCACTCCCTGTGACTCAGCCAGAGCCCAAATTGACTCGACAAATCTGAGCAATTTTTGACAAACAGCACGTTTTTTCTCCGAGTAGCTGAAGCAGCCAGACAATTCGAGAAGCAA